>CAZTHM010000292.1:0-2814 GCA_964613505.1 uncultured Acidobacteriota bacterium
GACCCGGTGGAGAACGCCTCGCTCCTTCCCTGGCTTTCGGGGACGGCGTTCCTGCACTCGGTGATGATCCAGGAAAAGCGCGGCATGCTGAAAGTCTGGAACATCGTTCTGGTCATCACCACTTTCTTCCTGTGCATCTTCGGGACGTTCCTGACGCGCAGCGGGATTGTCTCTTCCGTGCACGCCTTCGCGCAATCGAATATCGGACCGGTCTTTGCCGTCTTCCTGGGCATTATTCTCTTTTTCTCGGTCTCGCTGCTGTTTCTGCGGCTGGAGTACCTGAAGAGCGAAAACAAGCTGGACTCGATGGTGTCGCGCGAGAGCGGCTTCTTGTTCAACAACTGGATTCTGCTCGCCGCGGTTTTCGCCGTGCTGTGGGGAACAATCTTTCCCGTCATTTCGAAGGCGGTGCAGAACGTGACGGTCACGGTGGGGGCACCATACTTCAACCGGGTGGCGGTCCCATCGGATTGCTGCTGCTCTTCCTGACCGGCGCGGGGCCGCTGCTGGCGTGGCGCAAGACTTCGTTCCAGAGTCTGAAGCGGAATTTCACCCTGCCGCTGGCGGTGGCGGTGGTAGTGGGCGCGATCCTGTTCTTCAGCGGCGTGCGGCACTTCTACGCGTGGATGAGCCTGTTTTTGTCGGCGTTCGTCGCCGTATGCATTCTCCAGGAGTTCTACAAAGGCGCGCGGACGCGGCAGCAGACCGGCGGCGAGAATTTCCTCCAGGCCCTTTACAACCTCACGATGCTCAACACGCGGCGCTACGGCGGCTACGTCATCCACCTGGGCATAGTCCTGCTGTTCGTGGGATTCGCGGGGCAGGCGTTTCAGGCTGAGACGAAAGGGTTGATGCAGAAGGGCGACGAGTTGCGGATCAAGGACTACGTCCTCCGCTGCCGCAGCATCGAAACTGGCGACACACCCAACTACGCGTTCCAGCGCATCACGCTGGAAGTGAGCAAGGGCGGGCGCGCGCTGGGCACGCTCGAGCCCGACCGGAGATTCTTCAAAGCCAGCCAGCAACCGACCAGCCACGTCGCGATTCGCTCCGCGCTCTCCGAGGATCTCTACACGGTGCTGGCGGGCGAGGACCCGGACACCAACAAAGCCATCGTCGAAATCTTTGTGAACCCGCTCGTGGCGTGGGTGTGGATCGGCGGCTTCGTGGTGTTCTTCGGCACGCTGCTGGCCCTGGTGCCCAGCCGCGTCGAGCGCCAGATGGCGGAAATCCGCCAGGCCCAGGAAGTGGCGGTGCGAGCCCACGATGCTCTTTAGATCGACGACCACTCTGCTTCTTGCCGTGATGCTCGCCGTCGCCGCGGCACGCGCCGACGACGCGCGCCCTACTGTCGGGTCGGTCAGCGAGCGCGTGATGTGCATCTGCGGTTGCGTCGCGACGCTCAACCACTGCCCGCATCCGGAGACCGCGTGCTCGATGCGGGCGGAAATGACGAAACTCATCAAGACGCAAATCGCCGAGGGAAAGACGGAAGAGGCGATTCTTCAGGCCTTCGTCGAGCGCTACGGCGTGAAGGGGCTGGCGGCGCCGCCCGGCAAAGGATTTAATCTGGCGGCGTGGGTTCTGCCCGGCCTGGGTCTCATCGTGGGACTGGCGTGCGTGATGGTAATCGTCCGGCGATGGCGCCAGTCTGCGACAGCGGCCGGGAGCACGCCACCGGCGCCGACAGACCCGAAGCTGCTGGCAGCGGTGGAAGAAGAAATGAGAAGGTCGGGATTAGGGGTTCGGGATTAGGGGTTCGGGTTTTCTTCCCCAGCCCCCAGCACCCAGTCCCCAGTCCCCATGATTGCAATGTTGCTTGGCATCGCGTTGTTAATTTCGGCAGGCCTGCTGGTTTTCGTGGCCGCGCCCTTGCTCGCCCCGGAGGGCGCAGGCGAAGGCACACTTCCGGTTGACGTCACGCCGCAGGTTGACCTGAAGCGCCGCCGCCTGGTGCTGTACGAGAACTTGCAGGATCTCGAGTTCGAGTACAGGGCCGGAAAACTTTCGCTCGAAGACTACCAGGGGTTGCGCGTCGATTACACCGCCGAGGCCGCGCAGCTCATGGCCAACTCCCAGGACCTGGAGGCCACAAGCGCCGAAGAGGCCTTCATCGAACAAGGCGTCGCGGCGCGGCGCGCCCGCCGGAACGCACCACCCGCGCCGAATTACAAATGCTCGAAATGCGGCTTCGAGAATCCACTGCCCGTCAAGTTCTGCGGCGAGTGCGGCGCGCGAATCTCCGCGAAATTATGAAAGGACCTCGACCGTCCTTGGCTTCCAGAAAACCTGTCCGAACAATTCTCCGCAGCGTCGGTTGCGTGACAATTCTTCTTTGCGGCTTGGTCAGCGGCGCGCTGACCGCAGCGCCGCTCGCGGCACAAGGAAGGATCGAAGGCAAGGTCACGAATGGGACGACCGGAAGGCCCGTGCCAAACCAGACCGTCCAGCTCATGGTCGCGCGCGCCGGGATGCAAGAGGTCGCGACCGCCAAGACCGATGCCGCCGGGCGGTTCTCCTTGTCGCCGCCCGCCGACGAATCCGCGCCGTTCTTCCTGGTGCAGACGGTTTTCCAGGATGTCAACTATCGCGTGCGGATCAGTGGCGACGCGGCCGCCGACATGATGGTCTACGATGCCTCGCGCATTCCCCCGCCGTTGCGGATCAAGTCAGTCCGCATTCTGGTTAATGCCGAAGGAGAGAAGGTTCACGTGCAGGAACTCTTCGCCGTCGAGAATGCTGCCCAGCCGGCGCGGACGTTCGCGAATTCCGACGGGACGTTTTTCTTCCATCTCGGCGAGGGCGCGGGCGATC
>CAZTHM010000292.1:2824-5164 GCA_964613505.1 uncultured Acidobacteriota bacterium
AGGTCGAGCAGGCGCATACGGCGCGAGGCCGACAGCGTGACCGTGGTGGGAAACGCGGTGAGGCTCCGCCGGTTCGCCTCGGGGCGCGGGTGATCCCACGGCCGCAGTCGCCGGCCAGATGAACATGCCCATCCCGCAGGCGGTTCAGGATGGCAGAACGCCGCGCGAGTTTTCCATCAACTACGCCCTGCAACCCGGCCTCACCGTGGTCATGGTGGCGTACGACGCGGACTACTCGGCGGCGAAGTTTACGCTCCGTGACCGGGTTGATTATCCCATCGGCCAAGTGGAGCTGCGGGTATCTCCGCCCGGTCTCACGGTGGATTCGAGCGTGTTCAAAACCGCGGGCGTTGATTCCTCCAGTGGCGAGCAGAAACTCAGCGCGGAGGGCTTGGCTCCCGGCAGCGTTCTGGAAGCCTCGGTGAGCGGCGAGGCCGCAGCGAACGCCGCACCGGAAGCAGCTCAGGGCGAGGGAGAAATCAAGACCGTACCCAATTCCATGGCGCGACTGGGTCTGCCGCTGCTCGCTTGCTTCCTGCTGATCCTCCTGTGGGCGCTGGGAGTTCGATTGGCCAAGGAATGGCCGCGCTGGAAGGATCGGCAATCCTCGAGCCCCGCGCAGAAGGAGCTTGAGGCCAAGGTGGATGGGCTGTTAAATTCCCTGGCGGACCTGGACGAGCTTTTCTCCGCCGGAAAAGTTCCGGAAAAGAGTTACTGGAAGGAACGGCTGGAACTGAAGGCGAAGATTGTTACCATCCTGAAGAAGAGTTCGCCCGCGCTCCTCGAGCCCTATGCCACCCGACACACCTCGCGCTGACCGCGTTCTTGAACTTCGCAACGTATCCAAATACTTTGGCGACCTCGGAGCCTTGAGAGACGTGTCGCTGCGAGTCGAACGAGGCGACGCCGTGCTGCTCTACGGACCCAACGGCGCCGGCAAGACAACGCTGCTGCGGATGCTCGCTTCCATCGCCCGGCCGAGCGAAGGCCTGGTGCTTTTTGATGGCAAGGACCTCCACCAGAATCCCGCCGTCGCCAAATCGCGGATCGGGTTCGTCTCGCACGCCACGTTTCTCTATGGTGAACTCACGGCGCGCGAGAACCTGCGATTCACGGGCAGGCTCTTCGGGCTGAGCGAGCTCGAAAAGAGAATTAGTTTCGTGCTCGAGCTCTTCACTCTGGCGAAGCGCGCCGACGAGCCGGTGCGCGGACTTTCGCGCGGACTTCAGCAGCGCGCCACGCTGGCTCGCGCCATGCTGCACGACCCCGACTTCCTTCTGCTCGACGAACCCTTTACCGGGCTCGATGCGGCGGCGACGGAAAACCTCCAAGCGCTCCTCAGGGGACTGCCGGAACAGGGGAAGGCGCTGGTTTTTTCAACCCACAACTTCGAGCAGGGCGCAGCATTAGCACAGCGGCTGGTCGCCTTGGAAGGCGGGCGCTTGCGCTACGACGGCCCGCTTGCCCTGGCCCCCTTGGGATCTTTGCGGATACACAAGGCAGTCGGCGGTAAGCAGTAGGGGGAAAGGGAAAATCAAAAGTAAAAGGTCAAAGGTCAAAAGGCAAAGACGAAGGACGAAGGGCACATGGACAACACCACTCTACGGCCGATGTTGACAAGGGGGAGATCGTGCGGCTGACGGCTGACAGCTGAGAGCTGACAGCATTTGCCTTGTCGCAAGAACCTTAATGAGGAATCTAAGAGTCATCTGGACCATTTTCGCGAAGGACCTGCGCATCGAGTGGCGGCACCGCGAGACGCTCGCCTCGATGAGCGTCTTCGGCATCCTCGTCGTGTTCCTGTTCAACTTCGCGTTTGAGCCCGCGCGCGAAGAGACGCTGCGGCTCCTTCCCGGCCTGCTCTGGATCGCTTTCGCTTTCGCCGGCATTCTGGGATTCAACCGCTCCTTCGCCGGCGAGCGCGAGAACGCCTGCCTGGAAGGCCTGGCGCTGGCGCCCGTCGATCCGGGCGCGATCTACCTGGGCAAGATGCTCGCGAATCTCTTCTTCCTCCTCATCGCCGAGGCGGTCGTGGTCTTCGCGGCATCGCTCTGGTACAACTTCTCATTCCTGCCATCGCTGCGATGGTTCGGATTGATTACGTTTCTTGGGACGCTGGGTTACGTGGCCGTGGGCACGATTTTTGGCGCGGTCTCCGCCAACACTCGGATGCGCGAGGTGATGCTCCCCGTGCTGCAGTTCCCGGTGGCGGTGCCGGTTTTCATCGGCGGGATTGAAGCCACCACCGGCGCACTTCGGGGCGAACCCTTCAGCGACTACGCGACTTGGGTCAATCTGCTGGCGGGGTTCAGCGTGGTTTTTCTGGTACTCTCGTATCTG
>CAZTHM010000293.1:0-5134 GCA_964613505.1 uncultured Acidobacteriota bacterium
CCCTTTATCTGGCCCGTTCGCCCCTCGCTTTTCAAAGGCGCGGCCTGCGCACTGACCGGCGCCTACAAGGAGAGCCGATATCGGACGGTCTATTTCCACCACTGGACCCAAAAGGCGCGGGCGGCCTTCGAGCATTACATCAGCGCGATGTCACGGTCCATCGATGCCTTCCGGAAGAAACAGGGGCTCATGGTGATTACAGTGGCGATGGAGCGGCTGGACGCGAAAGCCTGCCGCGAGATGGCCGCGCGCCTGGGTGGCGTGCCGGTGTTTACCTCCGACGAATACGACATGTACCAGCTGGTGAGTATTCTGCGGGCGTGCAACCTTATGGTCTCATCGCGCTATCACGGGATTGTGACTGCGATGCCCGCGCTGGTGCCTTCCGCGGGAGTGACGATGGACGAGCGCATTCGCAACCTGATGCGCGAACGCGGCCACGAGAACCTCCTGCTAAACGTTGATGATGTTGACCTGGAAGAGAAGTTGCTGCCGGTGTTGGAGACGTTGCGGAAAGACGCGGAATCCGTTCGCGACGGCATCGGCAGGACCGTCGCCAAAAACCTCAAGATGATGGCGCGCATGGGCGTCTATTTTGAGCAGCACGTCGCGCGGCGGTATCCCGAGTTCCCGATTCGAACCGGGATCTATTCCTGGGAGGACTATCTCCCGCCGTTCAGCGCGAATCTGCGCAAGCTGGTCGAGACCTATGAAGGCGCGACCGAGCCGCAGAAGGAATTCAGCCATTGAATCACTAAGTCACTGAGTCCCTGAGTCAGTGAATCATTGAAGTGGCTGGTCGGGATTCTGAATCTCTGCTGGCTTCGCCTATGAACTTTCTCGAAGACATCCTCCAGCGGCTGAACCGGACGCCGGAACGGATTGTTCTGCAGGAGGCGCGGGACGGCGGGAATGTCCCCTCGACCGGTGGAGAACTCCTGGCCTTGATCCAGTCGGCTCGTGGATTCTTGAGAGAGAAGGGCCTCAAGAAAAGTGATCGGTGCGCTCTCCTAGCACCCAACAGTGTCCGCTGGACGGCCCTGGAGCTTGCGATCATGGCGGAGGGCGCCATCGTCGTTCCCCTTTACGCGCGCCAGGCGCCCTGCGAGCTCGTCGGCATGATGAAGGATTGCGCGCCGACGCTCATTGGCTGCGGCGACGCGGCGTTGCGAGACGAAATCGCGCGAAACTGGCCGCAGGCGCCCCGTTCCTGCTTGTTTGATGAGATCTTCTCCGCGGGCGCTGTCGGCGCAGCGGTCGAAGGTGGCCCGGTTCCTCTTGCCGATTCTGATCCTGTCACCATCATCTACACCTCGGGGACTTCGGGTGAGCCGAAGGGCGTCGTGCTGACCGCCGGCAACCTCACCTACATGCTCTCCTGCACGAACTCGCGGCTCGACCTGCTCATGGGCGAGCGCAACGAACCCGATCGCGTCTTCCACTATCTCCCGACGTGCTTTGCCGCCTCCGGAATTCTTGTGCTGACCTGCCTCACCCGAAACAGCGTCCTGACCCTTTCCACCGACCTAACCAAGCTCGCCGACGAGCTGCGCCTTGCCGCGCCGGAGTACTTTTTGAATGTCCCTGCGGTCTTGGAACGAATCCGAACCGGCACCGAGCAGCAACTTCGAGAGAAAGGCGGCTTGGCGCAAAAACTATTCCAGAAAGGAAGGGAAGCGTGGTTCCGGCGGCAGTCGGGCAGGATGGGTCTTTTGGATGGCCTCACACTTGCCCTGGCACAAGCCGTGGTTTTCTCGGCCATCCGAAAAAAGATCGGCGCAAACCTCAGGGCTCTGATTTGCGGTTCCGCGCCGCTCGCCAAGGAGACACAACTCTTCTTCATGATGCTCGGGCTGCCGGTTCTGCAAGGTTACGGCCTGACGGAAACCACTGGAATCTGCACGCTGGATGACCCTCGCCGCGTCGTGCCGGGCCGCGTGGGTCCGGCCATCCCCGGATGCGAAATGAAACTGGGCGAAGACGACGAGATCCTGGCGCGCGGGCCGAATATTTTTCCGGGCTATTGGAACCGGCCGCAAGAAACCGCCAAGGTCTTCGTCAACGGCTGGTTTCGCACCGGCGATCAGGGCGAGGTTGACGGAGAAGGGAACTGGAAGATCATCGGACGGCTCAAAAACTTGGTGATTCCCGCCTCCGGTCACAACATCGCGCCGGAGCCGATCGAGGAGATGCTCCTGAGGGGCGTCCCCGCCGCTCAACATGTGGTTTTGATTGGGAACGGACGCAGCTATCTTTCCGCGCTGATTACCGGCAAGGTTAAGCGTGAAGATGTGGAAAGCGCGCTCGAAGAAGTAAATGCCCAGTTGCCGCATTACAAGCGCATTCACGCATTCCATATCACCGAAGAGCCGTTTACCATTGAGAACGGGCTGTTGACGGCCAATGGAAAACTGAAGCGCGACGTTATTGCGCTGCGCTTCCAAAGCGAGATCGAAGAGATGTACCGGAAGGCATCGTGAGCGGCGGCACAGACAGGACTACGCACGTCATCGTCTGGGAATTCCGCGCCCAACCCGGCCGCGAGGATGAGTTCGAGCGCGTCTACGGGCCGGAGGGGGACTGGGCGAATTTCTTCCGGCGCGGGGAGGGCTACCTGGGCACGGAATTGATCCGCGACGTCGAAACCCCAGGCCGCTACGTTACAATTGACCGGTGGGCTTCGGCGGCTGCTTATGAGGATTTTCGCAGCCGGAACTCGAGCGAATACGAGGCCATCGACCGGCGGTGCGAATCGCTCACGGAGCATGAGGCGCGCCTCGGCTCGTTTCTGACGATGCCAGGCGATGGGAAGCAATAGCGCTTCCCAATGGAATCAGAGAATGAAGAACTGGAATGGGACGACTCTTAGCTGGGAACTTACCGGCGGGGTGATCGAACTCGCGCTCCATCGCGAGCCGTGCAACGAAATCGGCACGAGCGTGCTCGAGGAACTCGAACGCTTTGTTGAGTTTCACGAAGCGGCGGCAGGCGAGGCCCACGCGCTGATCATTTACAGCCAGCTCAAATCGGGCTTCAGCGCGGGCGCCGACCTGCGTGAACTCTATTCCATGATTCAAGGCGTGCCGACGGCCGAGCGCGTGGCGGGCGTGCGCGCATTTCTCGAACGCATTCACCGCGTTTTGAACATCCTTGATGCTTCGCCTCTCACCACGATTGCCGCGGTTCACGGCGTGACTTTCGGCGGTGGCTTCGAACTGGCGCTGGCGTGCGACCTCATCATCGCCGATAAAATGGCGCGCTTCTGCTTTCCCGAACTACGTCTGGGGCTGATTCCGGGCTTTGGCGGAATTCCTCGATTGAAGCGCGACCTGGGCAATGGCGTTGTTCGCGACCTGCTGTTGACCGGCCGAAGTATCAACGCCACCAAAGCGCTGGCTGTGGGTCTGGTCAGTCAACTGGCGGCAGAAGGAGAATCGCTCCGCGTGGCTCGCGGTGCAGCCGCCCAGATGGGGAAGTTCGACCGCGAGACGAGCCAGGCTGCCAAGCGGTTCATCAAACCAATTCCCTACGATGAACTGCGGCAGGAAATCCAGATCTTCTGTGAGCTGTTCGCCCGGCCGGCTATGGAGGAAGGCCTGCGCAAGTTCGTCGAGAGCAGCGACGCGCTGCCCTACTTGCCTTGAAGGAGAGCCACAGAGGCACAGAGACACAGAGGTTTTGACCATCGGGAAATCAGGCCGTTGGGCCGCAGGCATTCATTGATTTCAATCTCTGACTCTGTGCCTCCGCGCCTCCGTGGCTAACGTGAAGGGAAGGGAAAGATGCGGACACTCGATCAGACCATCGACGAAATCCTCGAGCTTGCGGCCACGCACTTCAAGGTGCCGCGCGAGCAGCTTTCCCCCGAAGACGACTTCTTCAAGAAATTGAAGATCGATAGCCTTCAGGCCCTGGAACTGCTGACGCGCCTTGAACATCATTTCAGCGTTGAATTGCCTGACTACGAATTCCAGGGAGTCTCTGACTTTCGTACACTGGCAGAGCGAATCCACTCTCGACTCTAAACCTCATGCTGGACCTCCGCCAATACAACTCACTCGGAACTGCGTTGCGGGATGCGCTGGAGCGCTGGCCGGAAGAAATTTGTCTAATCGAAGCTGACCGCGAGCGGGAGAACTGCCGGCTGACTTATCGCCAGTTCAAGGAAGCTGCGCTGCCCCTGGCGAAATGGCTTCAGGATAATGGATTCAAGCCAGGCGACCGAGCCGCCATCATCATGACCAACCAGTCGAAGTGGTTGCTCTCGGCTTACGCCGTGTTTCACTGCGGCGGTGTCCTGGTGCCGCTCGACTACAAGCTCAGCGCGCGCGAGCATCTTCAATTGCTCGGGCATTGCAAGGCGCGGGTCCTCATCGTCGAGCATTACCTTTGGCGGGCAATCACTCAGGCGGAAGGCTTTGCGGACTTCAATGTACAGACCAACCTTGTCACCGAGGCGCCAGCGAAGATGGAGCTTGCCGGCGCGCGCCGCTGGGAGGAATGCACAGACCCCGGTGAGCCGCAGTTCGTTCCACGTGAGAGAAAGGATGTCGCCTGCATTGTCTATTCCTCCGGCACGGGCGGGCGGCCGAAAGGCTGCGTGCTGACGCATGATAACTATCTCGAACAGCGCGTCGCCTTGAGTTCACTTTATCCCTTCTGGCCAGGCGTGCGGTATCTCAGTATCCTGCCGACTAACCACGCAATTGATTTTATGGTGGGTTTTATCGGCCCCTTCACCTGCGGCGCGACCGTGGTGCACTTGCGTACGCTGCGGCCGGAATACGTCCGAGATGCTTTCCCGCGCTACAAGATCACCTACATGACGCTGGTCCCTCTGGTCCTTAAGAATCTGGAGAAAGGACTTCGGGCAAGATTCGATGCGCTGCCTCGGTACCGGCGAATCATTCTCAACTCTTTGATCGCGATCAACCGGATGCTCGTGGGCGGCCGGCCGAAACTGCCGCTAAGCCGCATTCTGCTCCGGCAAGTCCATCAGGCCTTCGGCGGGGAATTGCGCGCCCTCTTCGTGGGCGGAGCTTTCATGGATCCCCCGACGCTCCAGTTCTTCTATGACCTCGGCATTCCGGTCGCGAACGCTTATGGCTTGACGGAGGCGGGCACCGCCATCACG
>CAZTHM010000294.1:0-5120 GCA_964613505.1 uncultured Acidobacteriota bacterium
GCCTTTAGCTAGCATTGGAAATGACCTCCTCCGACAAACGCTTCGGCCCGTGGTTCCGTCACCCGCCCGACGCATGGAAGGTTGAAAACCCGCACTCCCTCTATCTTTCTGGCCCCTCTTATAATTCCAATATGGGGACGTTTCTATAAGGATTGAGAAAACTTTTCTTGCAAAAGTATCATGCCTCCTCGGTCAACTTGCCCGTGATACCGCCGGGAGCGGGCCCGCCGGGACGGGACTGCCGACTTCCCCCCCGGGAAGGTTACGATCCGGCATTTGACCCGGGCGTGGGTTTTTGCTAACCTCTATCCATCAGGAATCCAGGGCTTTCGCATTCACAGGAATCCAGGGCTGTGGCATCCGGGGGACGGAGACGCCGTGCGCTTTGCGGCAAAAATGCGCTGGCAGAACACTCACACCATCATCGCGCCCCAAATCCGCGCCGATGGTGTGCACGTGTGGCCTTTCGATCCTTCCCTCCCCCTGGCCGTGACTTTTCAGGTGTTTGGGGAAGGCCAGCCCGTCCGCATGAACCGGCACGATTACTTCGAGATCGCCTACGTGCTGAGCGGAGAAGTTCTGTGTAAGGTTGCGGACCGCAGCTTCCGTTGCCGGGAGGGTGAGCTGATTGTCATCGGCTCTTCCCTTTACCATCGCATGTGGCGGGACACGCGCGCCCACCCCCGCATCGCCACGATCTTCTTCATGCCCGAGTTTATCTGCGAGGCGGCAACGAACGGCGAGCAGGCGGAGTTTCTGATGCCCTTCTATCGGCAGGAGGCAAAATTCCCGCACGTCGTGTCCGCCCGCACCGGGATTCCCGCCGAAGTTTTCAAGTTGATCCAGCGCATTCATGCCACCCTGCCCGCGCAAACCAGCCGGGCGCGCCTTTCGGTTCGCACTTACCTCAAGATGATTCTAATTCTGCTCGTGAACCACTACTCGCCTTACTTGGGGACGCGCCAACTGGGAGATCGGAAACTGGAAGCGAGCCGGCGCATCGCTCCCCTTTTTGAGTTCCTGGAATTACACTACCACGAGATGATGAGCGTCGAAGACGCGGCGGCGCTTTTGGAAATTAGCAAGCCGCATTTCATGCGGCTTTTCAAGCAAGTCACCGGCCAGTCCTTTATCTCCTACCTCAACCACTTCCGCATCGCCAAAGCGCAGGCGTTGCTGGCCACAACCGACAAGCCCATCGCCCAGCTCTGCCAGGAAGTGGGCTTCTGCGATCAGAGCTATTTTGGTTCGGTGTTTCGAAAAACCGTCAGCCTGACCCCGCTGGAATACCGGCGCCGCTTCGGAAGTTCAACCGCGGATACCCACATCCATCACACCGTGCAGCCTCCTAAGGGAGCACTGGCGTCGAGCCGGACTTGACGAACCGCCCAGGGAAGCTCTCTCGCCCCGCAGGAACCAGGGAGAACTCTCGCCTGCTCCGCTGCCGCCTCGACGAAAGTAAAGCTCCGCCAGCGCGATGCCGGCGCCTCCGCCGGTGACGAGGGCCACCTTGAGCTTTAAGCTGCTGCCGCCTTTTGGGTCGAGGCGAACTCGATTGTCTTGCCGCTGCGCGCCGAATCGTAGGCGGCCGAGGTCAAGATGATCGTCTTGAGGTTGTCGTCGCCGGTGGTTTCCGCCGGGCCCTCGCCTTTCAGCGCCCGCAACAGGTCGCCGATGCAGGGGACGATGCTCGAATGCACGACCATGTAATCGGGGTCAGCCCATTTGAATTGGGGAGGCGGACAGCGCTGGATGAGAGTTCCCTGCTTGGTCGTGACGCGAATCCCGAAGTCCGGCGCCAGCTCCGCCGAGCCCTTGTCGCCTTCCACCAAGATGAACGTCTCGGGAAAGCGCTCGCGCTCCAGGTAATTCTCGGCGTAACCCATCTCGCAGACGACCGTCGTCTTTCCGCCCATCTGCATCATCACGGTGGCGATGTCCTCGCCTTTAATATCCCGATGAACTTGATGAACTTGGCAATACAATCGGTCAGCCTCTCCAAACATGAAACGCGCCACGTCGAGGATGTGCGTTCCCATGTCCCAGAGAATGAACTCTTCCCAGTCCTTCAGCGCCGGCTCGTTGATGAACACGGGAAAACCCGAGACCATCGTCAGGCGGGCGCGAAAGGGTGTTCCGATGGTGCCTTCGTCGAGGATCTTTTTGAAAGCCCGGATCGGGTGCTGCCAGCGCCAGTTTTCATGGATATAGAAAGGGACACCGGCGTCGCGGCAAGTCTTTACCATTTGCCGCGCCACCTCGAGCGAGGGGCCCATGGGTTTCTGGCAAATGATGGGCAGCTTGCGCCGCGCCACCATTTCGGTGAAGCGCTGGTGGCTGAAGATGTCGGTGCAGATGTCCACGAAATCCAGTTTTTCTTTCGCCAGAAGTTCTTCCGCATCGCCGTAGACCGCGGGGACTCCAAATTCCGCGGCGAGTTTTTCCGCCTTGGAAACCGTGCGGTTATACAGGGCGACGCACTTCGCCTCCGGAAACTCGTACCACGCCGCGAGCTGAAAACGCGCCCAGAAGTGCGCGCCCAACATCGCGAACCGCAACTCGGCCATTTCATTCCCTCCTGAGTTCTGATTCCGGCGGGTGCGGCGGGCGGGGAAAGCGGGCCGACGAGAAACGCGGCCGGATGATTTCGAGTGGATGATGGTTTGTCGCCAAGCCCCCGCAAAGAGCTTCGCACCCGACTCTCGTGCTCTTCATAAGCCAAACTGATCGTCGTGATCTATAAGGATTCATGAGTACTTTTGTTGAAAGAGTATCACCGCGTGGAGCGGGCAGATTGGCCGAATACCCCTCCGCCCCGGCTCGCTGTTCCGCCCGGCGGGCACAGAATTTCTTGACGCCGGTAAAGACGTGCCACTATACTCGCGCGGTTTTTGATACGAGGATATTTCCACGGAAAGCGGGCGAACATGCGCGCAAAGGCAAAAATCCGACCCGATCTCATCCCCAACCGGTTCAGCGATCAGGTGGCCCTGGTGGTAGGTGGCGCCCAGGGAATCGGCAAAGCCATCGCGGTGCGGCTGGCGCGCGAAGGTGCGAAACTGGTGATCGCCGACATGGACCGCACGATGCTCCGGCGCACGGCGGAGGAAATCGCCAAGGACGGGGGGAGCGTGCGCACCCTCGATTGCGACGTGCGCAGCGAGCCCCAGGTAAACCGGATGGTGGCGAAAGTCATCCGGTGGCACGGGCGCATCGACGTCCTGATGCAGATTGCCGGCGTCGCCAAGCCCGCGCCGTTCTTGAAGACCACCACCAAACTCTTCGACTGGATGATCGACACCAACGTCAAAGGATCGTTCCTGGTGGCGCGCGCCGTGGTGCCGCACATGATCAAACAGCGGCGCGGCAAAATGGTCTTCATGGCCTCGACCAACAGTTGGGACGCCGAGGCGGAACTCGCTCCCTACAACATTTCCAAGGCCGGAGTGTTCCTGCTCTCCAAAACGCTGGCCCGCGAGTTCGGCCATTACGGAATCTACTCGAACGCTCTCGGGCCCGGGTTCATTCGCACGCGCCTGTCGGAATGGGTCCTGACTTATCCGGGCTTCAAAGAGAAATACAAGACCGCCATCCCGCTGGGAAGGATCGGCGAGCCCGAGGACATTACCGGCCCGGCGACGTTTCTGGCTTCGCGGGATTCGGATTACGTCAACGGCGTTTTGCTCTTCGTGGACGGCGGACAGCTCGCTTAAGAGACCCGCTCGGCATCCTTCCTCTTGCCTCTGGCGGGAGAGCTTGGCAACCGTCTGAAAGTTGCATCCGCTCGCTGATTTCGGGGCGCGAATTAAACATCCTGGGATCCCGTCGGCCAATGCTCTCGCCGGCCGTAGGACCGCAGGCTGGAATCATGAGCACGACCGAAACTATTCGTACGCCCAACGGCGCCGAAGTTCCGCGCCTGCGCCGCGTTCTCTCCCTCTGGGACCTGATTCTCTACGGCATCGTCGCCGTCACTCCCAGCGCGCCGGTGACCGTCTTCGGTCTGGCGCTGGTGATGTCGAAGGGCCACGCGGTGGACACGATTCTCGTGGCCATGGTAGCGATGGTCCTGACCGGTTTCAGCTACGGCCGCATGGCGGCGCTCTATCCGGCGGCCGGGTCGGCGTACACCTACGTCGGGCGCGGCCTCAACCCGCACCTGGGCTTCCTGGCGGGCTGGGCGATGCTGCTCGATTACGTGGTCATTCCGCTTTTCTGCGTGATTTACGGCTCGTTGGCCATCCAGCGGATACTCCCGCAAGTGCCCTACCTTGCCTGGACGGCCTTCCTGGCCGGCTTGATGACCTACCTCAATCTCCGGGGGATCCGCTCCACGGCACGCGCCAATCAGGTATTAATCAGCGTAATGATGCTAGTTCTGATTACTTTTATTATTCTGGCAATCCGCTACATGGTCGGCCACCAGGGCTGGGCGGGATTGTTTACGCTCCGTCCCTTCTACAACCCCCAGACCTTCAGCGTCAGTTCGCTCGCCACCGCGACCTCTTTTGCCGCGCTCACCTACCTGGGCTTCGACAGCGTCACCACGCTCGCCGAAGATGTTCACAACCCCCGCCGGAACGTTATGCTGGCAACGGTTCTGGTGTGCGGCTTTACGGGGGTCTTCGGAGGTTTGCTGGTTTACCTGGGCCAGATCGTGTGGCCGGACTACCACACGTTTACCAACATCGAGACGGCGTTCATGGACGTCACCCAGCGCGTGGGCGGCCCGTTGCTCTTCCAGGCCATGGCCTTGCTACTGTTCGTCGCCAACATCGGCGCGGGACTGACGGGGCAGGTGGGCGCGGCGCGCTTGCTCTTCGGCATGGGGCGCGACAACGTTATTCCGCGCCGAATCTTCTCTTACCTCGATCCCAAGCGGAACACTCCCACCATCAACATCTGGATGATCGGCATCCTGGCCTTCGTCGGCGCACAGTTCATGAGTTACGAATTGACCGCGGAGATCCTGAACTTTGGCGCGTTTCTGGGGTTCATGGGAGTGAACTTCGCCATGTTCTGGCAGTTCTATGTGGTCGGGCAGCCGGGGCGAAAGAAAGGATTCCTTCTCGATGCCCTGGTCCCCGGACTCGGTTTTATTTTCTGCCTGGTGATCTGGT
>CAZTHM010000295.1:0-5113 GCA_964613505.1 uncultured Acidobacteriota bacterium
TGCCAGCCAGTGGCGGTCCCCGCCGGAGACGTTTCGGAAAACTTCTGCGGGGCCCTCGAGGCGCGAGACAACAACATCAATTCTTCCGTCGTTGTCCAGGTCTCCGAAAGCGCAGCCGCGGTGCGCCGCGGCCGCCTGAAAGTCTTTGCCCGCCTGAGCCGACACATCGACGAACTTGCCGCCATCATTCAGGAAAACCGCATTCCGCTGGCGGAAGGGAACATTCATTTCCATCTCGATTTCGTCATTGACGTGGGAATTCGCCGTGAACAAATCCTTCCACCCGTCGTTATTGAAATCAAACAGTCCGTTGCTCCACCCGCTCAGGAAGATGCTCAGCCTGCCCAGCAGGCTGGAGTGGGTGAAGTCCTCAAAGATCCCACCCCCTTCATTGTGGAAGTAGCTGAACATCTCGTTGGAAATCGCCGTGACGACGATGTCGGGCCGGCCGTCGTTGTCGACATCGCGAAACTCCGCGCCCATGTAAGAGAGCGCGGAACCGTCGCCGTTGTACGCGACGCCCGATTGCAGGCCCACTTCGCTGAACGTCCCGTCGTGGTTGTTGTGGAAGAGAAAGTTGCGTGTCGTGTCGTTGGCGACAAATACGTCCATGTAGCCGTCGTCATCGTAGTCTGCCAGAGCAACACCCATGCCCTTGCCCAGGTATCTGCCGATTCCGGATGGCTCGGAAACATTGGTGAACGTCCCATCGCCATTGTTTCGAAAGAGCATGTTGGGCAGCGGAGCGAATTTGGAAGGGTGGCAGTAGACGCGGAGCTTTCTTGACTCCGATCCGCAGAAGGGGTCCTTATCCAGCCCCCAATCGCAGTAGTTCACAACGAAGAGGTCCAACCAGCCGTCGTTGTTGTAGTCAAACCACGCAGCGCAGATTGACCACATCTTGCCCCGCTGCGCGTCGATGCCCGCCAGGCCGGCGCGATCCGTAACGCCGGTGAACGTGCCATCGCGGTTGTTGTGGAACAGCAGATTGCGATTCACGCCCGCCACGAAGAGGTCTTCCCAGCCGTCGTTATCGAAGTCCCCGACGGCCACTCCCATCGAGTAGCCCGCGCCCTTGACGCCCGCCTGATCCGTTACGTCCGAGAATGTGCCGTCGCCGTTGTTGCGATAAAGGCGGTTGTAATATTCCGGGCCGGTTTTCACCAGCTCCGGGATCTTCGCACCATTCACAAAGTAAATATCCTGCCAGCCGTCGTTGTTGAAATCGAAGATCGCCACGCCGGCGACCATGGGCTCGATTTGATACTTGTTGGCGGTGGCGCTATTGCGGAGGACAAACGGCACGCCCGCGCGCGCCGAAATGTCCTCAAAGGCGACGGGCCCCAATCGCTTTGAATTCGGCAGAGCAGACTGGGCCGAGAGCAAGCCCGCAGGAATAAGCAACAAGGCCAGCCACCGAGCCGTTGCCGCGTCGCAGCGCCTTGACGTGAATGAGCCGAGGATGGTCATCTCACGCGGATGTTATCCGTCACGACCGTCCTTGGCAAGCTCACCGCTTTCCACTGACGCGTCGCCTCTTCAACGGTCGTTGCGTTCCGATGAGCGCACCTCTATAATCGGACGGTTTTCGTACCGGGCCGAAACTCATGACCAACGATTCCATCTATCGTAACTACGAGAAACTAGTTGAAATCACCGTCGCCGGAAAGAAGTTTCAAGTGCCCGAAAAAAACACCTGCCTGCGGGCCTTCCAATTCATCAGCCCCGAGACTGTCCCCTACGGGCGTTTCTGCTGGAACCAGGAGTGCCAACTGTGCCGAGTTTCCTATCGAGTGGGAAATCAGGTTGATTCAGCTTCGCGACTTGGTCTGGCCTGCAAATTCCTGGTGGCGGACGGCATGGAAATCACCGAACTTTCCGATGAGCTGAAGTGGAGTCTGGCAGGAATCTTGAAACCTGCCGAACCTCGCCCTCCCCTTGAGTGAATTCGCAGGCACCCACAGCGGTATTTGCCCCTGATATCCTCTGTTCCTAGCTGTTCCCTGAACCCATTGTGACGCCTGTCAAAGTGTCACAACGCCCCTTGGCAGCCTTCGTCCAAAGGGGCTAACTTCCCAAGCTGTGAGAGTGTACCAGTCCGAAAACGTCGCCAGGGCGGTCGAATGCTCCTGGTAGGACTGGGCGAGTTAAGGGCTAACAAGTTTTATTTTCATAAGGTTACTTGTCACTGCAGACTGACATCCGTTGAGGGGCTGGAAATCGCCGTTCACTGTATTCCGGTTTGCACGGGGAGACTAGAAGCCTAAAATGTCACTTTTTTGTGGGGTCGATGTTCCACAGCATCGCTCAGGGCTGAGCAGGCAAAGGTCAATCTGATTCCCGGAAGGCGGGCTCTGGCCAACGTCAAGAGGTTGGAGTGTACGCGCTCAATAGATCCGGTCCTGGTTCAGATTCATTCGCATGATGAAACACGCAGTCAGTAATCCTTCAAATGAGGTGAGACGATGAGTACAACGCCAGTTCAAGAGATCCCAAAAATCGCCAGCGGTCTCGTCCAGATTGGTACCAAAGAGGAATTGATCCAGGAGCGCCTGCAAGAAGAGCGCACGCGACTGGAACGGGAAGCGGGGATCGAGAAGCGGCCAGTCAGCCACTTTCACAAACCCATAGAGAACCTCTTCCTCAAATCGCAACGGGACACCACGACGATTCTCTTTGGCGGTCTCACCTGGAAGCACGAAAAGCTGGTCGAAGCCGCCCTGTCCAGTCTTGGGTACAAGTGCGAGGGGATCCCCGTTCCTAACAAGCGGGCCTTTCAGCTCGGGAAGGAATACGGGAACAACGGTCAATGTAATCCCACCTACTTCACCGTCGGTAATCTCGTGCAGTACGTTCAGCACTTGGAGGAGAAAGGCCTGAGCAAAAAGGAGATCATTGACCGGTACGTCTTTATCACTGCGGGGGCGTGCGGGCCGTGCCGCTTCGGGATGTACGAAGCCGAGTACCGGCTGGCGCTGCGCAATTCCGGTTTTGATGGCTTCCGAGTTCTCTTGTTCCAGCAAGAGGGCGGGCTGAACCAGGCGGAGATGGAAGCCGGCCTGGAGATGAACCTGGATTTCTTCCTTGGCATCCTGAATGCCATGAACATTGGGGATATCGTGAATGACGTGGCCTACCAGATCCGGCCCTTCGAGATCAATCCTGGCGACACAGACCGCGTCCTCGAGGAATCAATGGATTTATTGCACGACGCGATGCTCCGCCGCAAACCCTGGACCGTAAATGGCAAGCTAGGGAACATGCTCAAGAAAGGCGGCTTGCAGGCAACGGTCGAATACCTCGGCAAGTTTCTGAACCAGCTTTACAGCGACGAGCTGATGAAGGCGCTCAACGAAGTGCGCGACCGCTTTGACACGATTCCAGTGGATCGCACGCGCGTCAAACCGATGGTGAAGATCACCGGCGAGTTCTGGGCGCAAACGACGGAAGGCGACGGAAACTTCAACATGTTCCGATTCCTGGAGAAGGAAGGCGCGCAGGCCCTCGTCGAGCCCATCGGCACCTGGATTACCTATCTGATGCACCAGGCTAAGCAGGAAGCGCGCGACAAACGGGGATTGGACCTCCTGGCCAGCGGGGTCTCCAAGTGGAACGTCCCGAAGGTGCTCGGCAGCCACATGAAGACCAAGAAAAAGTTGGCCATGCTGACCATTGCCGAGACCATATTCAAACGCGAGTACAATCGCATCATCGATGCTTTGGGAAGCCTGGCACACCACCTCTGTGACCAGTATGAACTTCAGCGGCTTGGCCACCCGTTTTATAACACCCGCGCATCCGGTGGCGAAGGTCACTTGGAGGTTGCGAAGAACATTTACTACTCGAACAAAGGCCTCTGCCACATGGTGCTGAGCCTTAAGCCGTTCGGGTGCATGCCTTCGTCGCAATCCGACGGCGCGCAGTCCGCGGTGGTTTCGCATTTCAAGGACATGATCTTCCTCCCCATCGAAACTTCGGGCGAAGGCGACGTCAACGCCCACAGCCGCGTTCAGATGGCGCTCGGCGAGGCCAAGGTTCGGGCGAAGAACGAGATCAACTCCATCCTGGCAGAAACCGGTGTGACGCTCGACGAAGTCCGCGAATTCGCCGCCGAGCATCCCGAGATGCAGCGCCCCATGTACAAGTCCGGCCATCGCAAGGGAGTAATCGGCGTGGCAGCGAACTTTGTCCTGCACGCTGCCCAGCGCATGAAGGCGGAGCGCCGCCCGCGAGTCTACGTTCAGTAACAGGTGCGCCGCCCTGAAGGGCGGCATCTGCCGGGCTCCCGACACACAGTCGGGACAAGTTCCGCCCGGCGCGAACTGCAAGAGGAGAGCCGAATGCCGAGCGCTAAAGACCTGATGGTTGGCCTGGATGTTGGCTCCACGACGGTGAAGTCCGTCGTCGTGGACACGACGAATCAGAAAATCCTCTGGAGCGACTACCAGCGTCACGACACCAAGCAGCCGGAAAAGTGTCTCGAATTCCTCAAGCGCATGGAGGAAGAGGCCGGGATCAAAGCCGGTGAGACACGGGTTTTCGCCACGGGCAGTGGCGGGGGCGGCATCGCGACCTTCATCGGGGCGAAATTCGTCCAGGAAGTGAACGCGGTTTCGCTCGCCGTCGAGCACCTCTACCCCGAGTGCGGGTCCGTCGTCGAACTCGGCGGGCAGGACGCCAAGATCATCATCTTCAAGGAAGACCCGGAGACCGGCCGCAAGAAGAAGATTCCGTCCATGAACGATAAGTGCGCGGGCGGCACGGGCGCGGTCATCGACAAGATTAACGCCAAGCTCCGCATCCCCGCCGAAGAACTTTGCAATATGGGGTATTTCGGGGAGAAACTCCACCCCGTGGCAGGGAAGTGCGGCGTGTTTGCCGAGACCGACATCAACGGCCTGCAGAAGAGCGGCGTCCCTCCCAACGAGCTCATGGCGTCGTTGTTTGAAGCCATCATCATGCAGAACCTCGCGGTGCTGACCCGTGGCAACACCCTGCGCCCGGTGGTTCTGCTGCTGGGCGGCCCGAACACCTACATCAAGGGGATGCGCGACTGCTGGAAATACAACATCCCCAAAGTTTGGGAAGAACGCAACTTCCCGTTGCCGGAAGG
>CAZTHM010000296.1:0-5097 GCA_964613505.1 uncultured Acidobacteriota bacterium
CTTATGCTGTCGCCTGTGGTATCCACGTGTCTTGCCTTTGTGAGTTTAGATTAAGCCAGGACACGTGGATACCACAGGCGACAGCATAAGTCAAGCTGTTCTTTGCGAATTGTCAAAGCTCTTTAGAAATGTCCGCTTTCCTGGCTCATTCGAAGTCTTCCCTGTGAAGGTGCTTGCTTGTTACGGTTGGCGTTCCTTTCGGGGTCCAGTCGGAGCGGGGGCCGGCCGAGTGGTTCATGGAACGCGGCGAGACATGATCACGCGTGCGCTTGGCTCCTCGGGAGCTTAATGCTAATATCCGCTGCTGGGTCGAATCATGCCGGGCGATGCGCCGGCAATTCCTGTTGCGTCGGGGTCCAATGATGAAAAAACGAGCCGCTTCACTTCTTCTACTCTCAATCTCAATGGTGCTGGTGGGGTGGTCGCGCCTCGCGGGAGCGCAAACTCCGAACCCCAGTCCTGGCAAGGTCTATGTGATTCTGTGGTTCGACACCGAAGACTACATCCTCCCGCAGAGCGACGATGCGGCGAAGCGGCTGGCGGTTTTCCTGACCCAGCAAGGGATCAAGGCAACGTTCAAAGTGGTGGGCGAGAAGGCTCGGACGCTGGAGCGGCGCGGCCGGCGCGACGTGATTGGCGCGCTGGGGCAGCACGAAATCGGCTATCACGCCAACACCCACAGTCAGCACCCGACGCCCGCGGAGTACGAAGCCACGCTCGATTGGGACACCGGCGTGGAAGAGTTCACCCGGCGCGAGCGCGGCGGCTTTGACGATGTGAAGCGCATCCTCGGTCAGACGCCGACCTGCTACGGCCAGCCGGGCAGCTCGTGGGCGGCGCAATCCTACGCGGCGCTGAAGAAGTGGGGTGTGAAGGTCTATCTCGACGAGGGCTCCCAGGTGGGCATGAACGGCAAGCCGTTCTGGTATGGCGGGCTGCTCAACATCTTCAACACCTCCGAGGGCAGCAAGCTCCATCCCAACCCGGAGTGGTCGAACCTGGACGAGGTTCGCGCGCGCTTCCAGGAATTCTACTTGCAGATGACGTCGCGGCGTGAGGGCGGCATCATCAGCCTCTACTTCCATCCCTGCGAGTTCGTCCACCGCGAGTTCTGGGACGGGGTGAATTTTTCCCACGGCGCCAATCCCCCGCCCGAGCAGTGGAAACTCCCGCCCATGAAGTCTCCCGAGGAAAGCGAGCGCGCCTTCAAGTTCTATGAGGATCTCGTCGTGTCCATGAAGTCGTTCCCGCGCGTCGAGTTCATCACCGCTTCGCAGGCCCTCAGGCTCTTCCGTGACCCGGCGCAGAGGCGCACGTTTACCACTCAGGAATTGGGCGCCATCGCCAAGCAGGTCGAGCCGCAAGTCTCTTTCCAGGTCCACGACGACTACACCCTCGCGCCCAGCGAAGTCTTTCTGTTGTTGAACAGGTACGTTTCAGGAGTGGTCCGGAAATCCTCCCAGCCGTTGCTGCTCGATGGGACGCCGTACGGCCCGGCATCGCCGTTTGAACTCGTTGCCGGGGCGGGCACACAGCCGGGACCGGCACAGGGGGATGCGGCGACCGGCGCCACCCTCGACGTTTCCTGGAGCCAGTTCTCGCGCACCGTGCTCGATGTCGCCGAATTCGTGGAGAAGAATAACCAGCTTCCTAATGCGGTTTGGTTCGGCAGCCAGGCCGTTTCACCCGAAAGGTACCTGGTCGCCCTCGCTCAAGTCACATCACGATTGCTGGTCAAAGCCGAGCCACCGGAATCCGTAACCGTTGGTCCCGCTGACCTCGCCGCGGCGAAATATGTCGCGGATGATTCCCCCGACCTCTGGGGCTGGGTCATTTTCCCTCCCCATTTCAGTGCCCCAAAACTGATGGGCCTCGCCAAGCTCCAGGCTTGGACGCTGAAGCCCGCCCGGCTTCAACTTCCGCGTTAGTGTAGAGAAGCGCCGCTGAACAGCAGTCAGTGCGGAATCTTAAATACTGTATTGTCATACATAATTTGGAAGTTGGCCGGACAAAGTGATTGCTTCGTGCAAAAGATCATGTATATTTTTCAACAGTTTGGTACCTGTTCGATTGGAGAGTCAATTGCTCCATTCGATTGCTGGGTGTATCGGGGGAACACGAAGACAGCGAACTATTTTCCCCTTGACAAGCGTCATGTAAGTAGATTATTTTTCATCGGCTTCTTAAGCCTTGGGGTCTTTGACCCAGACTCCGACTCAGCATTGTGGGACGCTGGCTGTTGCACAAAAAGCTGAATTCTCTATTTCCGGGGACTGAGCTACATACCCGTTGGAGGGAGGGCGGATTATTCTCTCCGACGAAGTTGCAACCTTGTTACAAATTCCTGAATACGAAAAAGAAGCCAATACGAGTGGGATTCTTATGGGCCACCTGTGTCATGGCTTTCTAAGGAGAAGTTATGATGGCAAAACGCGCCAGAGTTGAAGGTTGTGTCCGTACGCTCGCGGTGATTTGTGCTCTGCTGCTCACGAGCTTGCCCCTTTTGGGGCAGGAGAGGTATGGGAGCATCAGTGGGACGGTAACCGACCCGACCGGGGCTGTGATCCCGGAGGTCGCTGTTACACTAACCAACCTTGAAACCCGTCGCGCCTTCAACACCACCACAGGAGGTGACGGCACCTATCGTGTCTTGGAGCTTGCGCCGGGCCGTTATTCCGTGGGGTTCGAGAAGAGCGGATTCTCCCGGTACTCGGTTGCGGATTCCATCGTGCTCGTCGGCAGGACCCTGAGGGTGGACGCCGCGATGACGGTGGGGACCGTGACGCAGACGGTCACCGTAACCGAGGCGCCGCCGCTGATTGACACCGGCAGCACCATGGTTGCCCACAACATCACCTCCGAGGAATTTGGACTTCTGCCCAAGCCGCGTAACTTCGACGGGCTGGCCATCTTCTCAACCTCGGTGAACACCGGCGAGATCGAAGGCGGCTACCAGATCAACGGCGCGAGCGGCGCAGAGAACAACTACTACATTGACGGCGTTTCGACCACCAGCGTGCTGGACGGGCGCCTCCGCCAAACCGCTAACTTCGAGCACCTTGCGGAGGTCCAGGTGAAGACCGCGGGACTGGAGGCGGAATATGGCGGCGCGCTGGGCGGCGTGGTCAGCGCCATCACCAAGTCCGGCGGCAAACAGTTCCACGGCTCCGTTTACTACTATTACTACGGCAACGGGATCAGCGCTGCCCCTACGGAGCGGATGCAGATCAATCCTGACGACCAATACACGCCGCAGCCGACTTTTGCGTATTTCCAGGACCGGAAGAACCATCGCGACTTTCATGAACTTGGCGGCTCGCTGGGCGGCCCCTTCGTCAAGGATAAGCTGTATTTTTTCACCTCCGCCGCCCCGCGATGGCACCGAGCCAGGTACCTCTACCAGTTCGCCGACGGTGGGGGTACGATGTCGCGCAAGGCCCACGCCATGAGCTGGTTCAACAAGCTGGACTTCATTCCGTCGAGCCGGATTCGGACGAGCTTCACCTGGCTGTACACGCCTCAATATGTGACGGGTTCGTTGTATGGTTACGACGAGTTCGCGCCGAACGCGACCACGGCCACCGTCGAGGACGCGGCGCGGGTTCGCAATCGCGGATACTACCAGCCGGAGCAGAGCTTCACCGGCACCATCGACTTCACACTCTCCACCAAGTCGATCCTGAGTGTCAAAGCCGGCCGCTACTACCTGAATTACAAGGAAGTGGCCGCTCCTGCGACGCACGAGTACTGGTGGTATGGCGATTCCACCGGGATACCAGGCATTGATCCCGCGTTGGAGCATCCACCCGGGTATACCACCCCGGGGACAGGCAATGTCGAACACGACATCACAACCCGCACTTACGTTCAGGCCGATTTCAGCCAGTACCTCCACGCCGGTGGGCAGCACAACATCAAGGCGGGAATCGGGACCACGAAGAACGTTAACAACGTGAACGATTCCTGGAACGGGCCGGAGGGGCGGGTTGATCTGTTTTGGAACCAGTCCTACGGCGGATACTCGGGCGCGTACGGCTTCTACCGAGTGAACGATGGTCACACGACCGGCTCCGCGGCAGCCAACATCACCCACCTGTACATCCAGGATGCCTGGAGGATCCATCCACGCCTGACCCTCAATCTCGGAGTTCGCGCCGAAAAAGAAACCATCCCTTCGTTCCAGCGGGACATCCAGCAATATGCGTTCAAGTATGGATTCGGGGACAAGCTGTCGCCCCGGCTGGGCGCCAGCTTTGACGTGCTCGGCAACGGCAAGGTGAAGATCTCCGGGTTCTGGGGCCGCTTCTTTGATTGGACAAAGATGGAACTGTCGCGCGGCACCTTCGGGGGCGAAATCTGGCACCGCCACTACCGCGCGCTCGATACCCTCGACGTTTACAGCCTCGATCTGAACAACATGCCGGGCGCGAACCTCTGGGAGCTACGTTTCGGCGCGGATTTTCGTGACCTACGCATCCCCGGCTTCAACTTGCTGGATCAGAACGTGAAGCCGATGAGCTCAGACCTGATGAACTTCGGTGTAGAGTACGAGATCCGGCCGCAAGCGGTCTTCTCGGC
This sequence comes from uncultured Acidobacteriota bacterium, assembly GCA_964613505.1. Taxonomy (GTDB): domain Bacteria; phylum Acidobacteriota; class Terriglobia; order UBA7540; family UBA7540; genus CAZTHM01. Next base: position 4,579 of record CAZTHM010000296.1, read on the forward strand.
GCGCTACGTCCGCAACAAGCTGAATCGAACCATTGAAGATATGGGGGTCCTCGTAGAGGGCAGTGAAGTCTACCAATACGGCAACCCGGGCGAGGGTAAATATGAATTCGAGCCCTCGTCAGGCGGGACATGCGTCAAGGAAACGGATGGGATTTGCTACGTTGCGGTGCCCAAAGCCCAGCGCACCTATGATGCCATGGAGCTGCAGCTCACCCGCCGCTTCTCCCGCGGATGGCTCGGCAACGTCAGCTACGTGTACAGCCGGCTGTACGGGAACTACGCCGGATTGCAGAGCACGGACGAAATCCGGCCGGCAACGCTCGGCTACGGCTACGGTGCCAGCCAAGTCTTCGCAGCCGAGAGCTTTCGCCCGGGCGGCAACGCCAACCGGGCCTTTGACCTCGATGAAGCGTTCTACGACGCCAACGGCGTTAACGGACTGCTTGGTCGGCTGCCCACCGATCGCCCGCACGTCTTCAAGTTCTATGGGGCGTACGACTTCAAGTTCGGGACCCAGAT
>CAZTHM010000297.1:0-5074 GCA_964613505.1 uncultured Acidobacteriota bacterium
GTACTGTCCTTGCTGGCGATAGAGCGCCCCCTGGGCGACGTGATAGTCCGCGCTGTCGACGCCGCTCTCGCGGACCTGGTCCAGCAGGGCTTTCGCCTCGATGAATTTCCCCAATTCGATTTCGGTGTAGGCGTACCCCAGGGTAATGTCCTCCTCGTTGGGCGAGAGGTCGTGGGCGCGGCGGAAGTTCGGTTCTTCCGCGGCCTGGGCGTTTCCCATCTTCAGGTAATTCCAGCCCATCAGGGCCAGAATCGCGGAGTCGTTGGGGTCGATCTGGTGGGCGTGTTGCAGCAGCCGGAGCGAACGCTCGTAGTTCTGGTTCTTGTACTCGGTGACCGCCTCGGTGTAGAGCGGCCCCGTGATGGGTTTGACCCAGAACTCCCAGAGAAACGTCACCACGATAATGATGAGGATCGAGGCGACGATGCGGTTCTTCAGAATGTGCATTGGCTGAGGCCCGTTACCCTGCACCCACGTGAGTTACTTTTTCCCAACTGCGGAATCCCGTAATAAACCGGAGCACGCCCTGGACGCGATAAAGCAGCACGACCTGGCGGTAACCGACGTTTTCCAAAACGGCGTAAATCAGCAGAATCAGGAGGTCGCGGAATCCCGGATAACGCCGGTAAGTCAGCTCCTCCAACAACACGGAGCCGACCGAGAGGAAAGAACCATAGACTAAGCTCAGGAGCACGAAGAGGACGGCCAGCGGCACCGGAACCATGCCGAAGAGGAGCGCCAGCGGAACCATGAAGTAGCCCAGGAACTCCACCACTGAGCCCAGGGCTTCCACGTAAAGGTGGAAAGGAAAGCTCACCATTCCGATGACGCCGTACTTGCCGTTGAAAAGCATTTCGGAACTTTTCCAGAGGGTTTGGCAAAGGCCCATCTGCCAGCGCCGCCGCTGCCGCCCCAGCATCTTGATTTTCGCGGGGCATTCGGTCCAGCAGACGGGATCGGAAGTGAAGACCATCTTGATCTTGCGCTTGTGGTGCGCCGCCCAGCGGTGGATCTGGACGATCAGGTCCATGTCCTCGGTGACCGTATCGTGCAAGAACCCGCCGGTCTCCAGAACGGTTTCACGATGAAAAACGGCGAAGGCGCCGGAAACAATCAGGGTTCCGCCCAGCAGGTCCCAGCCGGTCCGTCCGAAGAGGAAACTGCGCAGGTACTCCACCACCTGGAAGCGCTCGACGGCGGTCTTGGGCAAGCCCACGGAAACGACCTTCCCGTCCTTGACCTCGCAGCCATTCAGGATGCGGACGATGCCGCCGCTGGCCACGGTATTTTCCGGCGAGCGGAGGATGGGACGCATCAAACGCAGCAGCGCGTCGCGCTCCAGGATGCAATCGGCATCGAGGGTGCAGAAATACGGCGTTCGGCACATGTTGATGCCCACGTTCAGGGCGTCGGGCTTGCCGCCGTTCTCCTTGCTGATTACCAGCAGGTTGGGGATCCGCGGGTTCATGTAGAAACCCTTCACGGCCCGGGTGGCCAGCCGCGGACGGTAGATCAAATCCATCTTGACCAGGCGGAAGGCGGCAATCAGCCGCTCCATGCTGTCGTCGGTGGAGCCGTCATCAATGACGATGACTTCCAGGGCGGGGTAATCGGTCCGCATGATGGAGCGCACCGACTCGACAATGACGGCCTGCTCGTTCCAGGCGGGCACCAGAATCGTGGCCGGCGGGGTCACGGCGGATTCGCGCAACTCGTCCAGGCCCTGATAAGTGAGGCGGCGGTTGTGGAGCCATACGGAGCCCAGGGAGAGCAGCATCAGCAAGGTGTAAATGCCGTTCGCCATGAAAAAGTAAGACACGATCACCACGTTGAACATGTTCATCGCGTGATAGAAAACTTGTCTCCACTCTTCCATAGACCTAGGACTCTCCTTGTTTGATCGCCGGGCGAATGGCCGTCTGGGCCAGGGTGCGGATATTGGGGTCGGTTTCCTCGGTCGCCACCTGCTGCACCCAGCTCCGAATCTGGGGATCGAGATAGCGGGCGAAATTCATCAGGAATTTCCGGCGCAAGCGCTGGTCGGAACTGGTCTGCAGCACCGAGACCACGTAGCTGGTCTTTCCCATCTGCACCAGTTGTTCGAGAACTCGTCCCTCGGTGCCCTCCGTCTCGCCGCTGTACTGGACCAGGAGGTTGGGAATGAGCCCGGCGCGCTGCATTTCGTCCGCAATCTGCTCCTGGCTGTAACGGTCCTGGGTGGAGAGGAAATGCGAAGAGAGTTGTTCGCTCCCCACACGGCCGAAGACGAGCAGGGTGCGCGCCGCCGCTTCCCGCACCATCCAGTGCGGATCGGTCAGGCGCAGGGCGACTTGCGGGGCCTGGGAGAGAAACTTGCGCTTCGCCAGGGCGCGCACGGCGTGCAGGCGAACGAACCATTGCGCGTCCTCGAGCAGAGTCAGGAGCACCGGAGTGGAGCGCGGGTCGGCCAGGTGCGAGATCACGGGGGCCGAGCGCGCGCGCACGTCGGGGTTTTCATCAAAGCAAAGCTGGCCCACGAAGAGGTCGGTCAACTCGGGCGTAAACACCGTGGCATCCAGAACGAAATCTTCTTCCCAGGCCGAATGCCTCTCGACCGCTTCCCGAATGATGTCGGTAGCCAGGAACCGGATCCGCCGGTGGGCGTGGGCGAGCGAGGGCCGTAACCCGTCCATCTGTTTGAGCGGGAAGCTGATCAGCGCCGTCTTGATCGAACGCAAAGAAAGGTGCGTCGAAGGCTTCAAGATGACCCGTTGTAGCCGCTCCACCAGCGGCCCGAAGCTCGCCGGCTCCTGGATGGAGGCCAGAGACCGTACCGCCACAGCCTGGACGTCGGGGTGGGGGTCTTCCAGCGCTTTAACCAGCAGCGGCCAACTGGCTCGGTATTGAATGACGCCGAGGTTGTCAGCGGCTTTGGCGCGCAGCAGAAAGTGGAGCCGGCTGAAGCGGTGGAGGAACCCTTCCGGAGTGGCGAAGGTGTCGCGCAGCGAGGCCAGGCTCATCTGGCCACCCAGGCGCGCCTGCCAAATCTTGACCAGTCCCAGTTCTTCGCACAGCCGACGGAGAATGGGCACCTGGTCGGGTGTGGGCTTCTTCTCCAGGCAGAGTTGTTCCAGGACCTGATCCCGATCGATCCCGGAAATCCCTTTCAATACTTCCCGCCCTCTTTCGTACTCGAGCTTTTGCGAGAGCAGGGAAGCGATGACCGGGCCATAACGCTGGCGCAGGTCATCAATGCGGCGGAAATACCGGTCCCGGCGCTGCCGCCGCGCGATCGCCAGGATGATCAGGGCGCCAGTCCCCAGCAGCACCATGACGACAATCGCCACCACGATGTCGTAGATATGTTCAATGAGTACGGGCATAGCTTTCGCGCCGGCTCAAACGCGGCGGGGAATCCCCTGGCTCTTTCTGTCGGGTGCTGAAGAGTCTCCAGCGAGACCAACCCGGTACGGGTTTCGGTCCGACACGTTTTTCCTTACCTGGCCTGCTGCAGGGTGATGGGCCAAGGTGTCATAATCATACCGCGTCGGTACCTGAACCGTGCTGTACCGCCTGGAACTTCCGTCCTGTCGTCCGCTCCTCTTAAGGCTGGAGTAAATTTCAAGCGCAGGAATAACCCTGAACCGAGCGCCCGATTATAGAACCGAACGCGCGCAAACACCATAAAATCTTTCGGATGAATTGACCGCGGAGCGTGCAGCGGAGAGAACAGTGGCCTCTCGCACTCTTTTCCGCCCACCGAATTCTCGCCGGGCGCCGGACCGGCGCGGGAAAGTCCAGATCATTATTCGTTCTGGCGGGAAGCTAGTGCCGTTCCAACTAATCTCAGCCAACCCGAAGGTTTTCTACTCTTGACGCGGAGCTTGCTCCGGCCCTCTTGCGGCTAGCTCCAGAAAGTTGGAACGGCACTAGCGCTCGACGGGCAAACCGGCCTTCTCCCAAGCCGCCATGCCCTCCTGATAGACCTTGACGCGCTCGAACGCGAAGCCGCGGCTCAGCAGAACGCGGCCAGCGGCGCGGCCCGCCGCACAAATGTCGCCGGAAGAGCGGCCGCTCTCGTAAAGCACGATGTTCCGGTCCTTCGGCAAGCCGCTGAGACGCTTCTCGACAGTGTCCACGGGAATGTTGACGGCCTTGGGAATTCGCCCACTCTTGAAATCTTTGGGGTCGCGCACATCTACGAAAATTGTTTTGGCGCCATCCCCAAAAAGCTGCTTGGCCTCGACGGTGTGAATGAGCGCGGGCTGTTGTTTCTGCGCGTCAGCCTCGCTGCAAGTGGCGGTCGAACTCTGGAACTGCCCGAACGTATTCGGGTCGCCAAACCCGCCGCCGGAACTCAAGGATGTCGTTTCCGGCTGGGGATTTGAGGACCCCGAGGGTGCAGGGTCCCGGCCGGGATTTGCAGCGATGGGCCGGGCCTCGCCCGTGGGCGCTGACGCCGCGCGCGCCTTATCCAGCCAATAAGGGAACTGCTGCGGGTCCAACGCTCCAGCGATTTGCTGCTGCCCGACGAAAAACGTCGGCGTGCGGTCAACGCCCAAGGCGCGAGCGTCCTCAGCATCGCGTCGGATGCGCGCCAGGGTCGAGCCGTTCCCGAGGCATTGGGTGAACCGAGGTACGTCGAGCCCCAGTTCCCCGGCGTAACGGATCAGGGCCGGCTCACCCAGGTCCGATTGCCCGCGGTAGAGCTTTTCCACCGCTTCCCAGAATTTGCCCTGCTCGGCGGCGCACTCGCTCGCTTCAGCGGCCTTCAAGGCGAAGGGATGAATCCGCTCCAGCGGATAGTGCCGGAAGGCAAACCTGACCTGATCGCCGTACTTTTTCCGGATTTCGCGTGCACCCTCTTCCGCCCGCCCACAGGCGGGACATTCGAAGTCGCCAAATTCCACGACCGAAACTGGCGCCCGCAGGTTGCCGGTCATGTGGCTGTCGGGCCGGACCAGGCGCTCCCTAAGAACCTCGGGGCTGGCCGTATTCGGCGGGGGTGGAGTCCCCGACCGGGCCAGCAGGATGAACGCCGGCGTGCCGGCAATCACCGCCGCGACGCACAATGCCAGATGCTTTCGCATCGTTG
>CAZTHM010000298.1:0-5071 GCA_964613505.1 uncultured Acidobacteriota bacterium
CGGTGTCCACCGCGTCGCTAAATTCCGCCAGGCCCGCTTCGGCCTGTTGCATGCGCCGCCGGCCCTCGAATGCGAAAGGTTTGGTGACCACGGCCACGGTGAGCGCCCCAAGTTCGCGCGCCAGGCCCGCGACGATGGGAGCTCCTCCCGTGCCCGTCCCGCCGCCTAACCCCGTGGTGACGAACACCATGTCGGCACCTTCCAGCGCGTCAATGATTTTTTCAGTGTCTTCGAGCGCGGCGCGCTTGCCGACTTCGGGGTTGGCGCCGGCGCCCAGGCCTTTGGTGAGCTTTGCGCCAAGCTGAATCTTGATTGGCGCGTGCGAAGCCTGAAGCGCCTGAACGTCGGTATTGGCCACCAGAAACTCCACGCCCTCCACCCGCGCCGCGATCATGCGATTGATGGCGTTGCCGCCGCCTCCGCCCACTCCGATGACCTTGATCTTCGCGCCGTGTTGCAGGCTCTCTGAAAAATCCACCCGGATGCTGTCGTTGGTGTCGGGTTCGGCCATTGTGACTCCTTCTAAAGCAGGTGCTGGGTACTGGGTACTGGGCTCTGGGTATTGGGCCGGCAGTTCTTAGGATGGTAACTAGGACGGTGGCTCCAAAGCCGGGCCCCAGCTTCCGTCCCTTTTTCCCCAGTCCCCAGCACCCAGTACCCAGCACCTATCCCTTGCCTCGAAATGCCCCCCACAGCTTTCCCATCAGCGTCTTCTCTCCCGCGCCGCGCAGCAGCCGCAGGCGATTGCCGTAAGCCACCAAGCCCACCAGGGTGGCGAAGGTGGGATCGGGAAGGATCTCACCCATTTTCATCAGACCCTTGGGTATGCCGATGCGGACTGGAATCCCCATCACTTGTTCCGCCATCGCCGCCAAGCCGCCCAGCTTCGCCCCTCCGCCCGTAAGCACCAAGCCGGCGCCCAACTGTTTTTCGAGCCCCATACGACGCAGGTCGGCCTGAATCAATTCGACCAGTTCCTGGGCCCGCGGCGCGATGATCTCGGTCAGCGTGGAATAGTTGACTAGGCGCGCGGGCCGCTCGCCGACGCTGGGAACTTCCAGCGGCGCATCACTCGATTCCGCCGGGTCACGGTCGCCCCAGAGGCGCTTAACCTTCTCGGCCTCGGGCGTTGGGGTGCGGAGGCCGATGGCGATGTCGTTCGTAAAGTGGTCGCCTCCCACCGGAATCACGCCCGAATGCCGGACCACGCCCTGATTGAACACAATGAGTTCCGACGTTCCTCCGCCGATGTCCACCAGCGCCACGCCCAGTTCGCGCTCGTCCTCCGTCAGGCAGGACCACGCGGAGGCCAGCGGCTCGAAGATGGTTCCGCTGTCGGGCACTTTGATGCCTGCACGATTGGCCGCCGTCACGATGTTTTGCCACGCGGTGGTGGAAGCGGTGATGAGGTGAACGTCTACCTCCAGGCATTTTCCCGACATCCCCAGTGGATCGCGGATGCCATTTTCGGAATCGAGCAGGTATTCCTGCCGCAGCGCGTCAATCAGTTCACGGTCAGGCGGGAGCGAAATTCCCTTGGCGATCTGAAAGGCCTTTACTTTGTCCTCGAGGGTCACTTCGCGGCTGTGAGGGCCGAGAGGCAGTGCGCCGCGCGAGCTCATTCCTTTGAGGTGTGCGCCGCCCACCCCCAGGTAGGCCCACTCGAACGAAACCTTGCATTCGGCCTCCGCGGCTTCCACGGCCTTCTTGATGGCCAGCACCGCCGAATCGAGGTTGACGATGACGCCCTTGCGCCAGCCGCGCGATTCCGCCACGCCCAGGCCCGCCACTTCCAGCTTGCCATCATCATTGCGCTGGCAAGCGAGAGCGCAGGTCTTGGTGGTGCCCAGGTCGAGTCCGAAGATGTAACGGTCTTTGTGCGCCAAGGGAGACGTTTCCTATCGGGGCGACGGCGGCGAGGATCCGCCCCCGTCACGCGTTTCCGCCGCCTGTGGGTTCACGACGATTTGATTGCGATAGCGTAAATCGATGGAGTCGATTTTGTTGTTGTTCTTGCGAACTTCCGGCAGGAGGGTCAGGAAATTTTGAAACCGCTCGCGGAAGCTGGTGCGGCCGAAGTGAACCAGAATGGTATCGCGGCCTTGAACAAGAACCGCCCGCAGGTCGTCGGTATCAGCGAGGTCCACCTCCGAAACCAGCCAGCCCGAGGCGGCGGCATCGCTGACAATTTCCTGGGAGAATTGCTGGAAAAGGCCCAGGCGTGCCGCGCGCTCCTCCTGTCCGCCTCCCGCGCTCAGCCCGGCGAGCACGGGGAAATCGAAACTGCCTTTCTCAGGCTTGTCGAGCAGCACGCCCTCGCCATCCACGAGCTTCATTCGCCCTTCGATGTTCACAAATGCTACCGGAGAGCGCTCGACCAAGCTCACCGACAGGCGGTTTGGATAAGCGCGTGTCAAGGTCGCGGATTTCACCCAGGGAAGCGCCTCCAGTTGCTTCCGCTTTTCTTCCAGCGAGAGGCGGAAAATGTTCACGCCCCGCGTCAGCTTGCCGCTGCCGGGAAAGCCCAGGACGTTCAAGACTTCTCCGCGGGAAACATATCGGTTCCCTTCCAGAACAATCTCCTCACCCGAAGTCAACATGAAGCGCGGCGAGGTCAATCCAAACACGGCCAAGCGATACCCGGAATAGCCCGCCGGCAACAGCACGAGCAGTGCCAGGCCCGACCAGCGAAGAATGCGGCGCACGCGCGTGAACCGGCCACGGCGCACCGGCACCGCTCGCTGGCGGCGGCGAAAGGGCGATTCCTCCTCTTCCTCGAGTTCGCCCGGGAGCGGAATGTTGTCGGTGTCGTCGATGGACATCGTAAATACAGTTGACAGTTGACAGTTGACAGTCGACAGTCAAGAAAAACCCGCACATTTCTTACTGCCGACTGCGAACTGCTGACTGCCAACTAGTTTTTCCAGACAATAACTTCCTCCTCCAACTCCACACCGAAGCCCTTCAACACTCTTTCTCGAATCAAATCCATCAGCGTAAAGATGTCCGCCGCGGTCGAGGCGTGACGGTTGACGATGAAATTGGCGTGGCGCTCGGAAATGACGGCGCCCCCGACGCGCGTGCCTTTCAGGCCCAGTTCGTCAATCATCTTCCCGGTGGAGTGGCCGGGAGGATTCTTGAAAATGCATCCGGCGCTCTTTTCGTTGATGGGCTGCGAGGCGCGCCGCTTTTGATTGCAAAGTTTGACCCGCTCGAGAATCTCCGCGTAGGGCCGCGCGGGCAGCTCCAGCGATACCGAAAGCAGAATGTCGTCCGGGGCGAAGCTCGATCCCCGGTACTCGAAGCGCACTTGCTCGGTCCGCAGGACTTCCACTTTCCCGCTCGCGCCGCGATAGACCGTTACGGCACGAACGACGTCGCCGATCTGCGTCCCATAAGCGCCGGCGTTCATGTGCAGCGCGCCACCGACCGTCCCCGGCACGCCAATCAACCCTTCCATGCCGCCCAGGTTGCGCTTGGCGCATTCCATCACGGTCGTCCCAAGATTTGACGCGGTGGAAACTTCCACGCGATTGCCGTCAAACTTCAGTCCCTCCGGCTCGCGCAGGAGCTGGATCGCGACGTCCGCGAGACCTTCGTCCACCACTAGCAGATTCGTCCCGCCACCCAGCAGCCGCCAGGGGACGCCGCGCGCCCGTAAGTATTCCATCAACTCGGGCAAGCGCCGGTAGTCCCGAACGCGAATCAGATCCGCCGCCCCACCCACGCCCAGCGAAGTGTGACCGCTGAGGCGCTCGGCGGGCCGCCACTCCACACCGCAGGCCACCATCTGCTCCGCGACTCCGGGTTGGTTGGTCAAGACCGACATCGTTCCTGATCTACCCTTTGCGTAGGGGCGAGGCGTTGCCTCGCCCTGCGTGGGCAACCCGCCAGGTTGCCCTACGAAGATGTGGTCATGCGCGTCGAGGCGAGGCTCGACTCGCTCACGGGTTCACGCAGTGCTTCGCCGAGCGCTTCGCCCACTTTCCAAACGCTTCCCGCGCCGACGGTCAAAATCAGGTCGCCCGGCTGCGCCTCCGCCAGGACTTCCCGAATCACTTCCTGCTCGGAAGGAGCGTAGCGCGCGCTCGTGAGGCCCAGTTCGCGCATCCGCTCGACCAGCCGCTGGGAAGTGATCCCCGGAATCGGCGGTTCGCTTGCCGGATAAATGTCCAGCACGTAAACGCGCTCGCAGCCGTCGAAGCACCTGGCAAAATCATCCATAAGAAATTTGGTGCGCGTGTAGCGATGCGGCTGGAAAATCGCCCGCAGACGGCGCGCGCCGCGCAATCGCGCCGCTTCCATCACGACTCGAATCTCCGCCGGGTGGTGGCCGTAATCGTCGATAACCGTGATGCCGTTCCAATCGGCTTTGATCTGAAATCGGCGGTCAACGCCTCGAAAGTGTTCCAGGCCTTCGCGAATCTGTTGCGCGCTCAGTTCCAGTTCCAAACCCACGGCAATCGCTGCGAGCGCGTTCTGCACGTTATGCCGGCCGACGACGTTCAGGTTAAATCTGCCGAGCGGCCTGCCGCGGAACTCCGCCTCGAAGCTCGAATCGGCCGGCGTGAGCTCGATCGCTCCGCCGCGGACATCCGAGCCCAATTCGAGCCCGTAGGTGGTGACGCGGCGGCGAATCCTGGGAGTCAAGCTGCGGAACCGTTCGCCCCACGGATCGTCCGTGCAGCCAATCACCGCGCCATAAAACGGGACCTTGTTCACGAACGCCAGAAACGCGGCGAGGATTTCGTCGAGGTCGCGATAGTGATCAAGGTGTTCGCGGTCAATGTTGGTGACGACAGCGATCGAGGGCAGGAGATAGAGAAACGAGCGGTCGCTCTCGTCCGCCTCGACGACCATCAAATCGCTTTTGCCCAACCGCGCGCTGGAGTCGAATACGTCCAGCCGCCCGCCGATCACCGCCGTGGGATCGAGACCCGCTTGCGAGAGCATCACGGCGATCATCGAGGTCACGGTCGTCTTGCCGTGCGCGCCCGCGACCGCCACGTTGAACTTCAAGCGCATCAGCTCGGCAAGACGACCGTGACCTCGATGATCGCCGTGATGCTCT
>CAZTHM010000299.1:0-5059 GCA_964613505.1 uncultured Acidobacteriota bacterium
TCTTGAGGAGCATGGATGGCGGAATCGCCGCAGGTTGTCGAGCGCAAGGATGACTCGGTCCTGGTGACGGAGGCGAAGGCGGGCAGTTATGCCGCTTTCGAAGAGCTCGTCAACCGCTATGAGAACAAGATCTACCGCCTCGGCCTGAACCTGACCGGCAATCCCGAAGACGCCGAAGATGTGTTGCAGGAGGCGTTCCTCAAAGCCTTCCTGCATCTGCCCGAATTCCGCGAGGACGCGCGCTTCTACACCTGGCTGGTGCGCATCGCCATCAACGAAGGGTTGATGAAGCTGCGCAAGCAGCGCGCCGACAAGTCCGTGCCCATCGAAGAAACCGTGAGCGAAGAGGGCGAGAGCTTGCCCCGCGAGTTCGCCGATTGGCGGCCGGACCCCGAGGAGCAATACAAGCAGGCGGAGATCGAAAAGATATTGCAGCAGGCCGCGCAGTCGCTTTCGCCGGGATTCCGTGCTGTTTTCCTTTTGCGCGATGTGGAGGAGCTCTCGACACAGGAGACGGCGGAACTGCTGGGCCTGACGGAAGGCGCAGTCAAAGCGCGACTGTTCCGGGCGCGCCTGCAACTGCGGGAAGAATTAAGCAAGGTTTTCAAGCGAGGTTGAACTTGGTGAACTGTAATGATTGCCTGAAACAGATTTCGAGTTACCTGGATGGGGAAATCGATGCCGAGTTGAAGCGGGCGCTCGAAGAGCATCTTTGCGGATGCCATCACTGCGAGGTGGTGTTCGACTCGACGCGCAAGACGATCGAACTCTACTGCGATGGGAAGCTCTTCCAGCTTCCCACGGCAACCCGCGATCGCCTGCATCAGGCGCTGCGCCGCCGTTGGCAAGAGAAGGCCGGATAGCGCGGACTCTCCCCGGCTTGGTCCCCACCGCCCGCCAGCGGTTTCTTCGCCCCGGAAGGAATTCCTGTTTCAAACCACATCGAGGCGCCCCGCGGTGAACAACTCGGCGCGCTGGGTGAGCATCCAGGAGGAAGGCGCAAGACCGCTAGAGGGGAAAGCGGCGCACCGGCGGCACGCGGCTTGCATTGCAGCTTGACAGCCTGAGGGGGCGTTCTTAAAATGGATTGTTTATGAAATCCCGGTTGCGCCGATAAGGTAGGACATGGACAAGAGGAAAGCGGAAACTTACAGGAAGCGCCTGCTGGCCAAGCAGGAGGAGTTGCAGCGTCAGGTTTCCAAGTCCGAGCAGGACGGCCGGCAGATCGACGAAGACCCCACCCAGGACATCGCCGACAAAGCTGCCAATTCCTACACCAAGGAATTTCTTTTCCACCAGAGCGACGACAATCGGCGCATTCTGCAACTGGTCAGCGAGGCCCTGGAGCGGCTCAAGAGCGGTTCCTACGGCCACTGCGTGGCCTGCCAGGAGGAAGTCCAGGTGAAGCGCCTGGAAGCGGTGCCCTGGGCCCGGCACTGCATCGAGTGCCAGGAGAAGCAGGAGCAGGGCCTTCTCTAACCACCAGGAAAGCGAGGTTCGTCTTCCCCTCCGCGGCTGAGCGCCCCACATCGCTGCCCACCCTGGCGCGAGAACTCGCCGGTAGTTTATTTTCAGTTATCTTCCCCTCTTCATGTTTACTATGTAGTCAAGAGCTTCACGAGCCTTGCCTGACGGGCATTTGCCGCGCCTGCTGGGAAAGCCTGGCGCCCTGGGGTGGGCCGGCCTGCACGCGCTGCGGCCTGCCGTTTGCCTCCGGGCGGGCGCTCGACTCGGAGCCGGGGGTCTGTGGTCTCTGCCGAAATGAAGAGTTCGACTTCGACCGGGCGCGCAGCTATGGACTTTACGCGGCGAATCTGCGAGCCGCGATTCTGCTGCTGAAATTCCAGAGGCGCGAGCGGCTGGGCAAACGTCTTGGCGGGCTGATGGCCTGCGCGTGGGAAGGGATCGAATCAGCCGGTGCGGGGGAGGCGGCGGTGCTGGTGCCGGTGCCGCTCCACTCGAGCCGCCAGCGGGAGCGCGGGTTCAATCAGGCGGAGCTCTTGGCACGCGGCTTGAGCGCGGCGCTGGCGAAGTCGCTCGGCCAGCGGGCGCCCCGCGTCGAGGCGCGCGCTTTGCGCCGCACCCGAGCCACTCCGCCGCAGACGGGTCTGAGCCTGAGCGCGCGGCGGGAGAACGTGCGCGGGGTTTTCGCGGTCCCCGACGCGGCGCGGGTTCGCGACCGGGTGATCGTGCTGGTGGATGATGTCATGACGACGGGCGCAACCGTCTCGGCATGCGCGGCGGCCTTGAAAAACGCAGGGGCGCGCGTGGTGGCGGCCTTGACCCTGGCCCGTGCGACGCCTCAGTTCGGCGATTTTGGGGCGGGCAATGCTCGCGCGGTGGTTGACGATTTCCTATCACCGCATCCATAATAAGATTCCAGGAGGGCCGCCGGCCCTCCGAGGATTAGCTCTATGCCGGAGGATAACCAACGGGTGCTGCAGACGCCGGTGCTCGTGTTGAACGCCACCTACGAGCCCATCAACGTCACGGCGGTGCGCCGCGCCCTGGTGCTGGTGCTCAAAGGCGTCGCGACTACCGAGGAGGAGAACGGCGGGTACGTGCATGCCGCGCGCCTGGCGTTTCGAGTCCCCTCCGTCATCCGGCTAATGACCTTCCACCGCATTCCGTACCAGACGCGCGCTCTCTCGCGGAAAAACATTCTGCTCCGCGACCGGCACACTTGCCAGTTCTGCGGGCGCGTGTTTCCGGCCGCCGAGCTGACTCTTGACCACGTCATTCCCCGTTCTCGGGGCGGCCACACCGACTGGGACAACCTCGTCGCCTGCTGCCACGCTTGCAACAACTTGAAAGGTGATCGCATGCCGGACGAGACCGGGCTCCGGCTTTTGCGCGCCCCCCGGCCGTTTACTCTCCACACCAGCCGCCAGCTTATGCGAATGATGGGAAGCTCGGATGAGCGCTGGCGGAAATACCTCTTCTACTAAACGCCCGCCTCCATGGCGTCGGAGACCGAAGAACTCCGCCGCCCGCGTTTCTTGCCCGCTAACGTCTGATTAGTTTGATCTCTCGGCCAGGTCGCTGCCCACCGTGACCCCGTTGCCGTTCAGTTCCGGGGCGAGTTCGCCAATCGTGTCAGGCTGGCGTTTGCCGAAGAGACGGTGCAACCACTTCTGGAAGGCATCGAGGTAGATGTAGTAGACCGGCGTGATGTAGAGCGTGATGAGTTGTGAGAAGACCAGCCCGCCGACAACCACCAGGCCCAGCGGCCGCCGTGAGCCGGAGCCCGCGCCGAGTCCGACGGCAATCGGCAAGGTCCCCATCAAGGCGGCGAAGGTCGTCATCATGATCGGCCGAAAGCGCACCAGCGCGCCGTGGTAGATGGCCACTTCCGGCGGCTTGCCGGCATTCCGTTCCGCGTCCAGCGCGAAGTCGATCATCATGATGGCATTCTTCTTCACGATTCCGATCAAGAGGATCAGCCCGACGAATCCGTAGAGGTCGAGGTCCTGCTTGAAGGCGATGAGCGTCAAGAGCCCGCCGAAAGCCGCTGACGGCAAGCCCGAAAGAATCGTGATCGGGTGGATGAAGCTTTCGTAGAGAACTCCCAGCACGAGGTAAATCACCAGGACGGTCGCGAGCAGCAAAACTCCCAAACCCACCAGCGAGGCCTGATACTCCTGCGCCGTGCCTTGGAAGGTGGCGCTGATGTCGGCGGGAAGGGTCTGCCGCGCCAGCTCGTTGACGGTGGTCACCGCCTCACTAAGGGCAACCCCCGGCATCAGGTTGAAAGAGAGGGTGACGGCGGGGAGTTGGCCGGCGTGGTTGACGGCGAGCGGCCCGAGGTTTTGCGTTACCCGGGCCACCGAATCGAGTGGCACGAGTTGTCCGGTCTTGGAACGGACGTAGAGGAGCGAGAGCGCGCCGGGGTCCTGCTGGTATTGCGGGAGCAGTTCCGCGATGACCCAGTATTCATTGTTGGGAGCGTAGATGGTGGAGATTTGCCGCGAACTGTAGGCGGTGGCCAGGGCGTTTTCGATTTGAAAGGCGCTCACGCCCAGAGCCGTCGCCTTGTCGCGGTCAATTTCGATTCTGGCCTGCGGGTTGGCGATTTGAAGATCGGTGTTCACGTCCTGCAGGCCGGGAATCTGTCGCAGCTTGGCCTCGAACTCCGTGGCAACCGGATAGAGGACCTTGGTGTCGGGGCCGGAAAGCGAGAACTGGTAGAGGCTCTTGGTCAGCCGCCCGCCGATGCGGATGGGCGGCGGGTTCTGCATGAAGGCAATGATCCCCGGAACGCCGAAGAGCTTGGGGCGCAACTCCTCGATCACCTCATCCGTCGTGATGTATCGGAGGTCCGGATTGAGTTTCCCAACCGGCAGGTTCAGGAGTTTCTTGACGCGATAGGTGAAGTCCTCCACCGGCCCCGGGCGCGGCTTGAGGTGGGCGAAGAAGAAACCGGAGTTCCCCCCGCCTCCCGGTCCGCCGGCGCCCGCGAAAGAAGTAAGGTCCTGGATGTTCGGGTTCGAGCGGATGATGGCGATGATCTCCTGCTGGTGCTTCTTCATCGATTCGAAGGAGATTCCCTGGGCGGCCTGCGTGATCCCGAACGTCTGGCCGCTGTCTTCACTGGGGAGGAAACCCTTGGGGATGCGGATAAAAAGGTGCGTCGTCACGGCCACGATCACCAGCGAAGTTACGAGCGTCAGGAAGCGGTGGCGCAGCACGCCTTGCAGGGACCAATCGTAGGCTCGCAGCATGCCGTCAAAGCCGCGGTCGAAGGCTTTGAAGAGCCATCCGTGTTTCTCTTCCTGCGGGCGCCGGAGGAAGCGGCTGCAAAGCATCGGAGTGAGGCTCAGTGAGACGAGCCCCGAAACCAGAATCGCCGAGGTGATCACGACGGCGAATTCGTGCAGCAGGCGGCCAAGAATCCCGCCCATGAACAAAACCGGGATGAAGACGGCTGCCAGCGAGAGGGTCATGGAGAGAATGGTGAAGCTGATTTCCTTCGACCCGTTCAGCGCCGCCTCGAAGACGCCCTCGCCCAGTTCCATGTGGCGCACGATGTTCTCGAGCATGACGATGGCGTCGTCCACCA
>CAZTHM010000300.1:0-5038 GCA_964613505.1 uncultured Acidobacteriota bacterium
CGCGTGGCCAGGGCGTCGCGTAGTCGGGCGCGGTTGGGGCCGGACTCGCGCAGGCCAGTGGCGATCAAGCGCACGGCATCGTAAACCTCGGCCGCCGCTGGGCCAGGCACGACGCCGGTGCGCGCGCGGTAGCGCTCGGCGAATGTCACACTCTCGCTGCTGGGGCTTGCGGAGCGCGAGGCCGCGATCCAGATGTTTCCCTTTCCTCGTGCCGCACCGATGAGTGGTTCCACGAGGGCCTTCCTACACAGAAAAATCCCGGCACGTGCTCCCGAAATCACTTCTAGTAATTGCGCTGCTGTCGCCGCGCTTGTCCACAAAACAACGGCCTCGAACTCCCGCGCCTGAATCTCTTTCAACAAGTGACCGGCATCTTCGAGCGGAAGCGTGATTTCGATCCGCACCGGAGCCGGCGCCTGAAGCTGGCGCGCGGCCTTCTCGAATTCATCAGCTCCCACACGGCCATCGTGATCGCTTTCTGATATCAACAGCACTTTTCGCAACGCAGGCTCGCGATATATGCTTTCCGCAAACGCGTGCGCCTGGGCCGCGTCGTTGGGAACGATACGAAAAAGCCAGGGAATGTTGATTTGCGTTGTCGTGGCATCGGTCGAGAGTGTCACGACCGGCACGCCGAGGCGGTTGCCGACTTGTTCGGAGAGGTGAGCGGCGCGGCCATCCGATGAAGTGATAAGCGCAACGGCGCGGTCATCCACGACCAGCTTGACGATTTCACTCGCAGCGCGGCCCCACAGTCCCGTCTCGTCGCGCGCGACAAGCATCAGCCGCTGGCCACCGGGCAGCGGCGCGGCCGATTCATCTTCGACGGCCATCTGCGCGGCGGCGACCAGCGCATCTCCTTCCGCTTTCCGCGCACCCTGCAGCGGCGCAATCAGTCCAATCTTGATCTCCGGGCCCGCCAGGTCGCGCGCCGCCTCGCGGTCGGGGCCGGCATATTCGATCGCTCGACGATTGATGGAGGCGTAGGGCTGAACCGCTGCCGTGTCTTGTTGCGCCTGCACTCCGGAGGCACAGACGAAAACAACGAGCGGTATAAATCTTCGAAACATCACCACGCGTTCTACCGTTTCTCGGCCACGACCGGGCCCGGCTCGGGTTCGCTCGAAGCGGCTTTCCAATAAACGAACTTGCCGTTCTCGACGCGACCCAGAGTGATGGGCGCGATGTTGTTGAGCGTGTAGTCGAACACATAGTGGCCGGCCACGCCATCCGTTTCCGTATTCATGTACTTACGCAGGACTTCCATGATGCGCCCGCGGTTGAGGCCGGTCTTCTGGATGGCGTCGATCAGCATGTTCATGCCGTCGTAGGCGAAGGGGGCGTAAGAGTCGGGATCTGCATTGAACTTCAGGCGGTACTTGTCGCGGAAAGCAATCCACTTGGGATCGGCGCGCGTAGGATCTAAGGCGCAGGCGGCAACGTAGCCTTCCGCAGCGGGTCCCGCGATCTCCAGGAGTTGCGGGTACGCCGTGCGGCTCGAGCCGAACACCGGCTGCTTCATGCCCAACTCGCGCATCCGCTTCAGGATCAGGCCCGCTTCCGGCGCCTCGCCCCAGACGACCAGGCCTTCGATGTTGGCGTCGCGCAGCATGCGCAATTGCCGCGAGAAATCCGTGTCGCCGCGCTCGAACTTCACTTCCAGCGCCGGCTGGCGCTGCATGCGCCGCGCCATGTCGTTGAAGACGCCGACGCCAATGCGCGCGTAGCGCGTCTGCGTGCGCAGGATGCCGAGGCGCTTCAGCTTCAGCTCGCGGAAGATGTGATTCGCCAGGGCATAGCCTTGCAGACGGTCGTTGGGAAAGTTTTGCATCAGCCACTGAATGCGCGTCTCGGGCACGGTGCGGTCGGTGGCCCCGGCGGAGAGAATGGGAACTTCCAGCTTCAAGGAGACCCGGATCATGATGTGCGTGCTCTGTCCGTCAATCGAGCCCAGCACCGCCCAGCAATGGTCATCGAAGAGCATCTTGGGGAGGACGGTTGAGGACGCACCCCAGAGTGCCGAGTCGTTGTAGATTTTGAGCGCGAACGGTTTGCCCTGGTAGCCGCCGCGGGCATTGGCTTCTTCCAGCGCCATTTGTGCGGCGTGCAACTGCGGAATGCCGAAGACCGATTCGGGATTGTTTTCCAGCGGGCCGAGGAAGCCGATGGCCACTTCGCTCAGCTTGCTGATGTCGCCGTCGGGACGGTCGCTGGCAGCACCGTTGTACTCCATCGTGTCCTTCGTGACGAACCACTCGTGATACGCCTTGGAGAATCGGCGGAAGGGCACCGCTTCCACGGGCATGTTGGCGTAGCGCTTTTCGGGCTGCTCCGCCGCCTTGGGCGGGTCCGCCGATTGCGGCCAGGCGGGCGCCGCCAGGATGACAAACAGGATCAGCGAGAGGAGATTCTTGGGCATGGTCGTTCCTTCCAGCCGCTCACGGCTGTTGTTCTGTAGCGGCGGTCTATGACCGCCGGTTTGTTCTCGTGGAAAGGCCGCCGCTCATCCCGACCAAGTCGGGACAGGTGCCGCGGCGCTACCGTGTTGTTACGCGGCGTGTGTCTTCTCGGAAACATACTCGACTCGCATATCAATATAATGAATAATTCGTCTCAGAGTACGGGGACTGATGGCCTGGGCGGCGTCGCAGCGCGGCTGGGCGGCGTCCAGGCGGCCGCTCGCCACCTCGATGATCAGCCCCTGCGCGCCGACCTCGATGGCGGCGCGGCTGGCGCCCTCGACCATCGCCGCCACGCCCGTGGCGTGGCTGGGGTCGACGATCACGGGCAGAAACGTCTCCGCCTGCACCGCCGGGATGACATTCAGGTCGAGCGAGTACCGCGCGTATTCACCGTTCGGATACGCCTTGATGCCGCGCTCGCAGAGCACGATCTCCAGGTTCCCCTCGTTGGCGATGTACTCGGCGGCGCCCAGCCATTCGCAGAGGCTCGCCGCCATGCCGCGCTTAAGCAGCACGGGTTTGCCGGAGCGGCCCACCTCGACGAGCAGGGGATAGTTCTGCATGTTGCGCGAGCCCACCTGGAGCATGTCGGCGTACTCGGCCACCTGCCCGACGAGGCGCACGTCCATCACCTCGGTCACGACGGGCAGACCCGTTTCGCGGCTCGCCTCGCGCAGAATCTCCAATCCCTCGAGGCCCAGCCCCTGGAAATCATGCGGGGAGGTGCGCGGCTTGAAGGCGCCGCCGCGCAGCATGTCGGCCCCGGAGCCTTTCACCGCGCGCGCGATTTCCAGCGTCTGATCGCGGCTCTCCACGGCGCATGGCCCGGCGATGACAACCGGGCGCTCCCCGCCAAAACGCACTCTGCCCACCTCCACCACGCGCGTCTGGGTGTCTCCGTAGCGCGGGGTCGTCTTTCGACTTAACAGGGGACAAATCCTTGGCAGGTCGTCCACATCCACTTTTCCTGCGATGTGCATGGGAACCTTCCTTGGTAGCTTTCGAAAATCGAAAAACGAAAAGCGAAAATCGAAAAGCGCGGGTGGCGCATACATCGCGCCTTTAGCGATATATGCGACGGCGCTGTAACGCCGCCGTCTCGGCGGCACTGGGGAGCCGGCAAGATGCCGGCGCTACAGCGAACCTCACGCCGCGATCTTCTCCCGTTCTCCGTTATTCGAGCCCGGCGTCTCCGATTCGAAGATCGCCATCGCCTCGATCTCGATCAGCAAATCCGGCCGGCAGAGGATCGCCTGAATACCCGTCGAAGCGGGCAACGGATTCAGCCCCTGGGCCTGGAAGAACTGACTCCGAATCGCATTGAACTCGGCGTAGTCGCGCTCGATGTCGCGCAGGTAGCAGGTGGTGCGGACCACATCTTTCCACGTGGCGCCTTCCGCCTCGAGCAGCGCGGTGATGTTCTGATAGGTGCGCCAAGTCTGGGCGCCGAAATCGCCGGCGTGCAGCGTGCGGCCTTGTTCGTCCACGCTGGCGGTGCCGGAGATCAAGAGGATGGTGACGCCCTTGATATCCAGGCGCAGCCCGCGCGAAAAGGCGGAGCCGTAACGCGGCGCTTCATTGAGAGCCTGCGGCGCGCTGATCGCCTTGCGGGGGATTGGCTTGCGAGTTTTTCGCGCCTTCTCGGTGGTTACTGCGGGTGCTTCGACGAGCGAGTCCTGCACTGGCATAAAGTTGCGCCTCCATTTTGGGTTCGCGGATTCCGTGGCTCAGGCCTTTGGCTGTCGCCACCCAGATATCCTTGCCTTGAAAATCCATGCTCAATGTGTAGTTGTGCGCGAGAGAAGTCGGAGCGTCGAGCTTGATTTTCTTATTATCCGGCCAGGTGATTTCAATCTCGCCGTGACCGTTCTGCTTACCGGGCCGGTAGGTGACCCAGGTGTTGGTTTTGTAGTCGAGAAAACTCAGCCCCTTGTCCGTGCAGGCCCAGACCTCGTTGCCGCGCGACTTGGGAGCGTTGATGAAATCGGAAGCCAGGCCGCTGTCCTTATTCAAATAGTTGTGCCAGTTGCGGCCGTCGTATCCGGTCAGGCCGAAATAGGTCGAGCCCCAGACCATCTTGGTGTCGGGGTTGAAGGCGATGTTCGAGACAATGATGTGCACCAGCCCCTGGTTGCGGAAGAGGACGAGTTCCATCTCCTCGTCGGGGTCGGTGTAGGCTTTCATCCAGTCGCCGGCGATGTCGTACTCGACCATGCCGCCGCCCCAGATGGCGAAATAGACTTTGCCGATCTCGGGCGCGGGCGCGATGCCGTATGACCACGGCTCGTGGAAGGGCGCGTTGAACTCGCTCCAGTTGCGCCACTCGCCGGTCGCGGTGTCGAGCCGGCTGACGCCCGCCGTGGTCGCCACCCAAACCCAGTTTTCCTGCACCGCGACGCCGTAAATAATGTCGTTCAAGAGGCCCGAGGTCAGGTTGGTGTAATTCTTGAACACACCGCCGGAAAACTGGCTGAGCCCGCCGAAGGTGCCGATCCACAGGTCGCCGGTTTTCTTGTCCACGGCGACGGACATCACCACGCGATGCACCAAGCCGTCCTCGGTTTTGTAGACGCGTG
>CAZTHM010000301.1:0-5030 GCA_964613505.1 uncultured Acidobacteriota bacterium
AAAGTGTCTGAGCTGTCCTACAGGTTTGTCGCCGATCACGTTCGGCCCGCGCGCGGTGGAAGTTCTGCGGCAGCGCAAGACCAAGGTGCAGAGCTGGTATCTCGACCTGACCATGATCGAGAAGTATTGGGGTGCCGAGCGTGTCTACCACCACACCGCGCCGATTTCGATGAATTACGCGTTGTACGAAGCACTGCGGTTGGTCGAGGAAGAAGGGCTCGAAGCCCGCTGGCGCCGTCACCAGAGCAATCACGAGGCGCTCAAGGCGGGGCTGGCGGCAATCGGGTTGGCGATTGCCTCTCAGGAGAGTCACCAGTTGTGGACGCTGAACAGCGTGCGCATTCCCGACGGGGTCGATGATGCACGGGTGCGCAGCGCGCTGCTCGAGGATCCGTACAGCGCCGACGCCACACCCTTGATCACTTCTACTTGGCGGAGGTCCATGGGCGGAATCTGCAGGAGCCCGAGCCCGCCCACTTGTTGTCCGAACAGCGGCAATCCGTCGGCGAGGAACCGTGTGTACCGCCCTCTCATCCCCTGGATGCGCACGCTGGCTGCCCCCAGTGACGGCGATGTGGCTTGCACCCTCATGCCGCCCATTTCATTCAACATCATCACGATGTCGCCGGGGGTCATCAGCATTTTTTCCTCGATCTCCTCGCGCTCCAGAAGCTCCACGCGTACCGGCTCGTCCTGCAACCGTTTGTCCGTCCTGGTCGCGGTCACCGTCACCTCTTCTGTGGCCGCGCGTTGGAGTTTTAGCTCCACCAGGATGTGCAACTCCTGGCCCGGCTCCGGCGAAACCACTTCCCCGGCTGGGAAAAAGCCCTCCTTGGAGACCTTCACTTCCATCTTCCCCGCCTCGACGACCAGGGTGGCAACTCCGCCTTCATCGGTTATGGCCGCCACCCCGCCGACCCTCACTGCCGCTCCGCTAACCGGCGCGGACGCGCTCTGCACTTCGATGCGAACCGTCGCTGTCGGACGCGGGTCTTGTGCTGAGGTCGCAATTGCGCTACCCAGAAATACGAGGTTAATTAGGATTTCAGGCGCGACCCGCATGAAATACACCCGCTAGCGAACGCAGATTTGTTCTCCGATTTTTCGACGCTTTGTGTTCCGTTGGGAAAGCCTCGGCCTTACGCGATGATCCTGAGTTCGCGGACTCCAACTTCCCCGGACTAGGCAGGTTTTGGGGGCGGCGCGCCGGGCTTGGCCGCCGACGGGATGGTAAAGGGAAGCGTGGCGAGGTATTTTCCCAGGATCGCTCCCACGGCCGTAAGTTCCACGAGGTCGCGCTGCGCAAAATCCGGCCCAATGGGATCCCCACCACGGCCTTTGCGGCAAATTTGGATGACTCCCACCACATTCCCATCCGCAATCATGGCCGTACTCATGATCTTTTGGATGGGCGCGGCCTTTTCCTGCTCCGAGAGGTCCACCGCTTCGAACACGGTGGGGTGTTTGTAAACGGAGAAATTGTTGACGATCTCTCCACGCTTGTCGCGAATGTTTTTGGCAGCCAGGGAATGCGCGGTGGTGAGGGGGATGGCGCCAATCTTCGTCAACTTGATGGGGAAAACGAACCTTAGAGTTCTCCCGTCAGGCGAGAGACGCAAAATGGCCACCTCGTCCTTCTTCGCACCAAACGGCAGAGAAATCTGCGCCGCCAGGCGATTCAGTGATTCATCGGAAGGTTGGCCTCCCGCCTTGCGCATCTCCTCGACATGTTTGGCCACTGTCAGACTCAGATCAACATCCGCCATCCGCGTTTCCTCCCCACAGTTTTTCCCCAGAACCTAGGCGGATTATACTGGAATGAAGCCGGGCAAGCAATCCGACCTGTCTTTTCACCGAGCCGCGCGACCCGACGCCGGGTTTTCCCCAAGCCAGCGTGTTGCCCCAGAGGAATTAGTTTGACAAATTCTTTCCCGGCTTCAGATAATCGCTAGCCCGTTGTGGAAGGATTCGGCTGCATGCAGCGACTCTACTTTGCTCTATTTTTCACTCTTTTGCTCCTATCTGGAGCACCGCTTCTTTATCCCGCGGAGCGCACGCGCGCTGAGGCCGAAGATGTCGCCAGACGTGTTCTGGACCATGCCGTCGTGATTGACACGCACGAGGACACGCCGCAGATGATCCTCGATGAAGGGTACGACCTGGCCGAGCCGAACAGCCCCTTCATGGTCAGCATTCCCAAGATGCGCGCGGGGCACCTGGGCGCGGATTTCTTTTCGATTTGGGTGGATGTCAAGTGGACTTCCCGCGATCTCATCCATCGCGGGATCGACCTAATCGACGCGGTTCAGGAACAGGTTGCCAAGCATCCCGGCGAACTCGGCGTGGCGACCACCGCCGACGAGATCCAGCGCCTTCACGATCAGCACAAGATCGCGATTCTGATGGGGCTGGAGGGTGGCCATATCATTCAAAACGATCTGCGCGCCTTGAATACGTTTCACCGGCTGGGGATCAAGTACATGACCCTCACCCACACCGCGAACACCGAGTGGGCCGACTCGAGCGCCGGCAAGCCGCGCTGGAACGGCTTGAACGACCGGGGGCGCGAGGTGGTCGGGCGCATGAACCAGCTCGGTATGATGGTTGATGTCTCTCACGTCTCCGACAAGACGTTCGATGACGTCCTCGCCGCGACGCGCGCGCCGGTGATCGCCTCGCACTCCTCTTGCCGCGCCCTGTGCGACGCGCCGCGCAACATGACGGACACTATGATTCGCGCGCTGGCCAAAAACGGCGGCGTGATCCAGATTAACTTCTACTCCGCATTCCTTGACCAGGATTACCTGTCAGCGCGAAAGAAAATCTCCAAGCAGGTTGATGCCGCGCTTGCCGCGGCGCGGGCGGAACGCGCGAAAAAAGGTGAGCGCCTGTCCTCCCTTGAAAAAGTCAAGATCATGCGCCGCCTGGCGGGCGGGATTCCCGCTCCCAGCTTCGAGCGCATCGCCGACCACATCGACCACGCCGTCAAGGTGGGGGGAATTGACCACGTTGGAATCGGTTCGGATTTCGACGGCATCGACGCGGCGCCGCGCGGCATGGAAGACGTCTCAAAACTCCCCGATCTGGTCGTAGAATTGGCGCGCCGCGGCTACAGCGAAGAGGATTTGACCAAAATCCTGGGCGGAAATCTGCTCCGCGTGATGCGTCAAGTCGAACATGTAGCGCGTGAGATGAAAACCTCGGAGTGAGGATTCAAATGAACAGAGCTTTCTTTTCCGTCATCGCTACAATCGTTTGCGCCTTGTCCCTCGCGGCGCAAACCGCGCCCAAGCGCGTCCCGGCAAAGACCGCGCGGCCGGCAGCAGCGCAACCTTCCCTGCTCAATCCGGCGTCGCTCAAAGCCAAAGCTCCGGAAGTCTGGAAGGCCAAGTTCACCACGACCAAAGGTGACGTGGTCATCGAAGTGACGCGCGCCTGGGCGCCGCTCGGCGTGGACCGGTTCTACAATCTGGTCAAGAATCACTACTACGATGGCGCCACATTCTTCCGCGTACTGCCCGGCTTTGTCGCCCAGTTCGGGATCAGCGCCCGGCCGGCGGTTTCGAAAGTCTGGACCAACGCCAAGATTCCTGACGACCCCGTCACCCAGAGCAATCTGCGCGGCTCTCTCACCTTCGCCACCGCCGGTCCCAATACGCGGACGACACAGATTTTCATCAACCTCGCCGACAACACCCGGCTCGACAGCATGGGCTTTGCCCCGTTCGCAAAAATCGTCGAAGGCATGGAGGTGGTGGAGCAGTTCTACACTGGCTACGGCGAAGGCGCGCCGCGCGGCAACGGTCCCGACCAGGGCCGCTTGACCGACGAGGGCAAGGCGTACATCGACAAGAATTTTCCGCTGCTCGACAGCATCAAGATCGCTGTGATAGTGACGCCAGCCGCGCCGACCGCGCCCGCGGCGACTGCTCCCAAAAAGGCCACCACAGCAACGAAGCCCGCAGCGTCAACAAAAACGACGAAGCCCGCCACCACAACCAAGGAGAAGGAATGAGCGATATGAAAGCTGGAGTTTATGCCGTACTTGAAACGACGCTGGGCGAAATCACCTGCCTGCTCTTCGCGGACAAGGCGCCCAAGACTGTCGAGAATTTCACGGGCCTCGCGAAAGGGACTAAGGAGTTTGTTGACCCAAAGACGCGCCAGAAAACCAAGCGCGCCTTCTACGACGGCCTGACGTTCCATCGCGTCATTCCCAAATTTATGATCCAGAGTGGATGCCCTCTCGGAACCGGGACTGGTGATGCAGGCTATAAGTTCGCGGACGAGTTCTCGAAAGACCTGAAATTCGACAAGCCCGGCAAGCTGGCCATGGCCAACGCCGGCCCCAACACCAACGGCAGCCAGTTCTTCATCACCGTCACCGCAACCGACTGGCTCAACAACCATCACACGATCTTCGGTGAAGTTGTGAAAGGCTACGACGTGGTGGAGAAGATCGCCAACGTCTCCCGCGACCGCAGCGACCGGCCAGCGACGCCGGTGGTAATGAACGCCGTGAGGATTGTCGAGGTACAGTAGGGGCACGGCACGCCGTGCCCCTACAAGATACACAATCGGCAAGCCTTGCGGCTACACACCGATAATATCGACGAGTTCTTTCACCGCTGCGGCGGATTTCTGCAAGGCGGCCTTTTCCTCGTCGGTCAGCTTGATTTCGATAATCTGCTCGATGCCGCGCGCGCCCAATTTCACCGGGACGCCGACGAACAGGCCGTTGATGCCGTACTCGCCTTCGAGATACGCGGCGCAGGGGAGAATGCGTTTGCGGTCGTTGAAGATGGCGTCGACCATCTCGGCCACGGCCGCCGAGGGCGCGTAAAACGCGCTTCCCGTCTTGAGCAGATTCACAATCTCGCCGCCGCCTTTGGCCGTGCGGGCGATGATCTTGTCGAGCTGTTCCTTCGACATCAACTGCGAAATCGGAATCCCGGCCACCGTGGTGTAGCTCGGCACGGGCACCATCGTGTCGCCGTGCCCGCCCAGCACCAAGCCTTGAATATCGAGCA
>CAZTHM010000302.1:0-4999 GCA_964613505.1 uncultured Acidobacteriota bacterium
CAGCGCGATGGCCGCGACAGCTTTGAGCGGCTGCACGGGAATCGGCACCTTGAAGTAGGCCCCGCTCAGGATGTAGGCGAGCCCCGCGGCTAGGAACACCGCCGTGGGATTCAGGTGGTTCAGGGAAATCAGCGCCATCGCGATGGGAAGGAGCACGCCAACATCGCCGAACGCACCCGCCACGTCCAGCCGCGTGACCGGCCAGCGCGTGACCTTCGCTTCTGTGATCGCCGCAGTACCCATGAATGTTGACCTATCTGCGCCCGTGAACGGCGAAAGCATTGTCCTTCGATTGCCGATGGGAAGGCAAGCCGGGAGCGATTAGCGAGTCTCGCCGGGCGTGCTCGTGGCCGCGGACTGCGGCAGGAGCGGCGACAGAACTGCAAAGCTCAAGAGGATCAGCGCGAGTGAGTGGCCGTAGGTGTAGTCAAACATTCCGGCGATTAGAAATCCCGCAAGGGCAAGCAGCGCAGTACGACACGAGAAGCGCGTCTCCGTTTCGTTCGCGGACTTCCAGGCGCGGAGAAGACTGCGAAAGAGTGCGCCCAGGAAGAAGATCGCCGCGGCGACAACGAGCAAGCCGAAATCCGCCGCCAGTTGGACAAGGTTGTTGTGCAGGTGGCCGTGCCAGGCTGGGATTGGGTCGCCCGGCGCGAGATAGCTTCGATAGACCTGATTGACTCGTCCCGGCCCCAGGCCAATGAGCGGGTGCTCGCGCATGATTTGCCAACCCACGCGCCACATCTGGATTCGCTCGAGGTTCGAGTAGTGTTCGGGTTTCAGCGACTCGTTGATGCGCGAGCGCACCGCGCCCGGCGCAATCAGGTAGAGCGCCAGCGGCAGTACCGGCAGCGCCGCCAGCCAGCGCGAGCGGCGCCAAATCAAATCGATGGCCAGAAGCAGGAAGCACGCCACCCAGGTCATGCGCGTCAGGCTCACGACGATGGCCACCGCATGGATGAGATAGACCGGCAGCCAGCGACGGCGCTCGGCGGGATAGAGCCGCCAGAACGCCACCAGCCCCGCCACCACCATAATCTCGACGGTCCCATAAACCATCCAGTTATTCAGCAGCCCGCCGCTGCGCAGGTAGAGGCTGGGGTCCGGCGTGACAGCGAGCTCGCGGCGATAGTGGATGAGCCGCGCCGCGAAATCGCCAATCAGGAAGAGGCCGCAAAGCGTGGAAGTCAGAAAGATGCCACGCCAGACAATCAAGCGATCGCTGGCGCGGTCGAGCGCGGGCAGGACGAAAAACATCGCCGCAAGCAAAAGCAAGTGACGGATTTCACTCCACCCCATCCCCCGATCGGGTGAAAGAAACCAGAGGAGGATTTCCAGCCCCGCCCACGGCAGCCAATACCAAAGGACGCGTGGAAGTTGGAACGCCGCCTGCCCGCGCGCCAGGCGGACGACTCGCGCCAGAAGGGCGACAGTGATGAATGTTTCCGAGACCGCGATGGAAAGGGGGACCGCACAAAGTCCCAAGGCCAGAGCAATGCGGTCGACCCGCCGCTCCGCCACCAGCGCCCGCCAACCATCAAACGTGCCCGCGCGGGTTGGCGAGAGGGCCAGAACCTCGGGCGTGGCCACAACGACGCTCATCGGAAGCCTCAATAGATCTGGCGAGTCAAATCAAACCCGATGAACAATCCGCTGGGAGTGTCGGCCGACGGGCTGTTCAGGTACGCGGCGCGCGTTCCGGAGCGCTGCGCCACCGTCGTCCCAGGACTGTTGGTGAAACCGAACGTGAAGGCATGCCGCCAGAGTTTCTTCTGAATTCCGAAAGCGTAGGCGGGCCGGTGAATCCCCAAGGCGCGCCCGCCCACCAGCGTCGGATTGACCTCGGCGATCAGCGCCACAGTGGGGCGAATGTCAACCGCGCCCCCCACCCCCAACGCGAAGCTGTTGTACCCCGGGAGGTCGGGGATGGCTTTGCTGCGGAAGGAGACGGGGAAGAACAGGCGCCGATTATTCAGTGAAACCGTGGGAACCAGGTAAATCTGCGCGCGCCGAGTAATGCTCCGCGAAAAAACGCCCTCAAAGTTTGCCGTAAAGTTTTTGGCGAAGTCGTTCTGCCCATCCACGGAAAAACGGAAGGCTGCGTTGAGCGGGTGGCCGTCCCGCTCATCGGCGAGATTGTAGGCGGCCATCAATTCGATTGGCCGGGCAAGAGAAGACGGCGAGCGGTAGATGCCAACTGAGAACTTGTCCGTCACGCCATAGCGAAAGCCAAACGAGGGCAGCGCGAATCCATCCAGCCCGAGCAGCGCGCCGCCGCGCGCCGCCCCGGAAAACGCCGGTTCGAAGACAAAGCGGTGATTGAAATTGATATAGAAGCCGCGGCGGTCGAGGCGCCGGCCGGAGGGCAGACTGAAAACATAATCGTCGCCGGGCTCGTAGACATTGGGTTTCTTCTTTTCGGCGGGCTTGGCCGTGGCGGGGGTCTGCTGCGTGGATTGAGCCGGGTCGGGCGCTTTGAGCGCCGCAGCGTTCGGCGCCGGCGAGTCTTGTACTTCAGTGATGGTTCGAGCCGAGACGTCCACGAGATACTTCTTCCCTTCCCGCTCAACGATCAGGCTGGAAGTCGAGCCTTCCACAAACGACACGCCCAAGGCGGATGCCTGCGGAGTCGGCTGAGGTGCCGGCGAAACCGCCGAAGGTCGGCTCGCAGCCTCCACTGCAGTTGTGTCGGCGGCAGTCAATTTCGCGCCGGCAACACCCAGCGCGACGGCGGAAATAATGACGACTACTTTCGCGGAACGTATGGCAATCACCGTCATGGTTCATGACTCCTTCGCCTGTGCGAATTGGAGGCCGCGCGTTCTTCACTCGCCGCCCCGGCGGTCCGGCACACTTTTTGGTTGCGCCCTTCCGTCTAATTCTAATAGCACAGCGTGAATGAGAAGGCGTCGCGGGACTGTCGAGGGTTTGTAAAGGTTTGGTTGGTCTCAGAATAGCGGGGAGTTTGGCTCATTGTGCCACCGCCGCGCGAGCTAGCCTGGGCGCTGGAATTGGTATAGTCTATGCATATCGCCAAGCGTTGAAACAGGCATTCCCGGCCGTCCCCGACCGCCGGGGGGGTGATGGAATCAATTGCCGGAATAATTGAGCTGCGCCATGGAAAAAATCCTGATTATCGAAGATGACCGCGCCATTCAGAAAGCCCTCAAGCGCCTCTTCGAGTCCGAAGGCTATACGCTCGAAATCGCCGCCACGGGCACGGCGGGACTCGAAGCGTTTCGCGTCTCGGCCCCCAGCCTGGTAGTGCTCGACCTCAAGCTGCCGGGAATGCCGGGGCGCGACGTTTGTCGCGAGATCAAGAAGGAAGCTCCATCCATTCCGGTCATCATTGTCAGTGCGACGACGGAGGAAGTGGACAAGGTCCTGTTGCTCGAGCTGGGCGCCGACGACTACGTGACCAAGCCCTTCAGCCCGCGCGAACTCCTGGCGCGCGTGCATGCGGTGCTCCGTCGCGCCAGCCGCCCGGCGGTCGGCGACCAGTACTCCTTCGACGACGTGGCGGTGGATTTTGCCAAGATGGAGGTGGTCCGCGCTGGCAAGCCAGTTACGCTCACGCCGCAGGAGTTCAAAATCCTTAAATATTTCGCCCAGAATACCGAGAGAGTCCTTTCGCGCGACGAGCTTCTGAATGAGGTGTGGGGTTACAAGTGCTACCCCTCCACGCGCACCGTCGATAACCACCTTCTGAAATTGCGGCAGAAACTCGAAAAGGATCCCACGCATCCAACCCATTTCAGGACCATTCACGGCGCAGGCTACAAGTTTGTTCCATAGCCGTCGAGACAGCCAGAGACCGGGGTGTTATTCCTCAGGCACGAGAATACAGCGATGGTCAGGCTTCGATTACGGACCAAATTTCTTTTGTCACTCGTGGCAATTACCACCGCCCTCACTGCGGTCACCCTCCTGATTGTGCGTCACCGCGTGCGGTCGCAGGTCCGCGCCCAGATTTTTGAGGGCCTGCGCAATTCCGTAGGGACGTTTCAGAACTTCCAACGCCAGCGCGAGGTCACGCTGGCCCGCGTGGCGGAGTTGCTCGCCAGCCAGCCCAGCCTCAAGGCGCTCATGACGACGCAGGACGCGGCCACAATCCAGGACGCATCCGCCGACCTCTCGCGCCTGGGGGGTAGCGACTTGTTCGTTCTGGCGGACCGCGCCGGGCGCGTCGTCGCCCTTCACACGGCTGCTCCCGGCGTTCCCCGCACCGACGCTCAAGAACTGCTCCGTCATTCCCTGCAAAGTGGCGAGCCGCGTGACTGGTGGTTGGGCAACGGGCATCTCTACGAAGTTTTCCTGCAACCGATTTACTTCGGGT
The DNA here is from genome assembly GCA_964613505.1 of uncultured Acidobacteriota bacterium. Classification (GTDB taxonomy): domain Bacteria; phylum Acidobacteriota; class Terriglobia; order UBA7540; family UBA7540; genus CAZTHM01. Next base: position 4,337 of record CAZTHM010000302.1, read on the forward strand.
CCCCGAACGACAACATGCCGTTGGGCGTCCTGGCGGTCGGATACGAAATTGATGACCGCGTGGCGGCGGAGGTAAGCCGCGTCGCTTCCAGCGAAGTGGCATTCCGCTATGGCGAGGCGTTCGTCGTGAGCACGCTCTCTCCCGGCCTGCAAGGGGAGTTGGCGCGCCAGATCGGGCCGGGATCGGCTCGCCCCATGCCGGAACCCGAGGAACTGCAATTGGGCGAGGAGCGTTTCCTTGCCACTTCCTTGGAATTGAACCCGGGCACCACCCCGCGAGTCCGACTAAACGTGATGCGATCCTTCGACCAGGCGACCCGGTTTCTGAACAACCTGAACCGCGCCCTGATTGCCGTGGGGCTTGCCGCGGTCCTGGCGGGGGGCGGCCTGATCTTTCTCACCTCTTACACCTTCACGCGCCCTCTGGGAGAACTCGTCGCCGGTGTGCGCGCCCTGGAGAAGGGCGATTTCAACTATCCCCTCAAGGCGCACGGCGGCGATGAGGCGGCGGAACTGACCCACGCCTTCGACCGCATGCGCCAGAGTCTCCAGAAAACCCAGGAGGACCTCCTCCACGCCGAGCGCTTGGCGACCATCGGGCGTATGGCCAGCTCGATCTCGCACGACCTTCGCCATCCCTTGACCGCCATCCTGGCTTACGCGG
>CAZTHM010000303.1:0-4994 GCA_964613505.1 uncultured Acidobacteriota bacterium
AGAGACAAAAAGGCCCCGCGAAAAAACGCCCCCTGCCGGCGCTCTCCACCCTTACTCTGGCTTTTGGTCAGCCTCGGCCGCCGTCGTATCCGGCCATTCTTCCGGCGTGAGGCCAGAGAGGATGGCCTCGCGCACCCGCTCGCTCAATTCCTCCCGCTCTTCGACCGAGCATCCTGCTGTGGAGATCGGGTCATGGATGGTGATTCGGACCACTCCCGGCCGGATGGCGAAGGCGCCCTTTGGCATGACCTTACTCGCGCCGGAGATGGAGATGGGAACGATGGGGACCTGCGCCCTGATCGCCAGGACAAAGGCGCCTTTCTTGAAAGGCAGCAGGCGTCCGTCGCTGCTGCGCTTCCCTTCCGGATAAATCATGAAAGATTCGCCGGCCTGGAGTGCCTTGACTCCCTCTTCGATGGCTTGCATCGCCCGCTCGCGGTTTTGGCGGTCCACCGGGACGAAGCCGCGCATCCGCATGGCTCGCCCCAGGATGGGCACCGCAAAGAGTCCCTTCTTTGCCATCACCCGCGTCGGGGGGAGCACGGTGATGACCGCCGGCGGATCGCAGTTGCTCTGGTGGTTGGGCATGAAGACGACGGGCTGGCCGGCCGGGATTTTCTCCCGTCCGTACACTTCCAGCCGCACGCCCCCCACCCGCAGAACGAATCTGCAAGCCCAGATGCCCACGCGGTAGAGGGTTTCGCTTTCGCCCCGGAGCGCCGAATAGACCAGCAGAGGAGTTCCCAGCAAGAGCACCAGAACGATGGCAACGGAAACGGCGAGCAAGGCACGGATCACGGTTTCCCTGCCTCGCTCGCGGTAGTGACTCCTTCCAGCCAGCCTTCGCGAATCCGCCGTTGTTGCGGAGTGGGGTGCTTCAACGCTTCCACGCGGTAGGTCGTCCGGGTTTCGGCGCCGAGCGGAAACTCCATCGAGATCTCGCGCTTGCCGCGCCGGACGCGTAGGCGCACTCTGTGTCCGGGCTTCATTTCCGAGATTTTTCCGTCCGGGTTGGTGTGCAGAGGCTTGCCGTCCATCTCGAGAAGTTCGTCACCGGTTTCCAGGCCGGCCTTTTCGGCGTTGCTCCCGCGCTCGACGGATTCCACCCGAACCGGCTTCTCGAACCGCTGCACGCTCAGGAAGCCCAGCGCCGGCCGCTCCTTGGTCTCCGTCTGGAGCTTCGTCCCGGCGTAGCCGAGGTACCGCTCGTAATCGAGTTCTTGCGTGCCGTCAACGTAGTCGGCGAAAAATCGGTCAGCATCCTCGAAGCGTGGCGCCAGGTCGGCGATGATCGCAATCAAGTCCTGCGGCTGGAAGAGACGATTGCGGCGGGCAAAATCCTGATTCAGACGCCGCATGAGGTCGTCGAGACTGTGTTGGTTGCCGCTCCCCTGGCGAATGGCCAGATCGAGCAGAAACCCCAGCAGCGCGCCTTTGTTGTAATAGGAGATGCTGCGCTCCGGCCGGAAATAGTCGGAGTATTTTTCCAGCCACGCTTCGCGCCCGGCGAGCGCCACGCTCTGCGAGAGGCGCGCCGGCCGGCCCTGGAGAATCTGAATTTCACCTGCCAGCCGCTGGTAGAAAGTCTCGCGGGAAATCAGCCCGGCGCGCAAGACGGCATATTGCTGGTACGTGCTGGCCAGGCCCTCGCAGAACCAGAGGTCGCGCGTGTCGTTGCCGTGGATGTAATCCACCGGCTCGAGATTCTGTGGGCGAATGCGCTTGACGTTCCAGGCGTGAAAGAACTCGTGAGCCAGCGTGGTTTCCAGGCCGTCCCAGTCGTCGCGGAGCGCCGAGGCGGCATAGGCAATGGCGGTGCCGTTGCGATGCTCCATGCCGCCCGAGCTCTGCTCGAGGAAATGGAGGATGAAGGTGTAGCGCGAAAAGGGCACGTCCTGCATCAGCCCCGTTTCAGCCGCGGTGATCTTCTCGAGCGTCTTGAGCAAGCGTTCCGGAGAGTAAGCCGAGGGGCTGGCATGAACGACCACGCGATAGGTCGCCCCACCCTGCTGGTAGCTGAATTCCCGAAACTCGCCAGCTTCCGCCGGGCTGTCGGCAAGGTCGTCATAATTGGACGCAATGAATTCGCCGGGCGATTTCCCTTCCTCGAGCAGCGTCGCGAGCTTCCACTTTTCCGGCAGCAGAAATCTCACCGTAACCGGACGGGCGCGGTCCTGAGGAAGATAGAAAAGCAGCAACGCGAAGTTCATGAAAGCGTGCTCTTCACTCAGCACGGCGGAGAAAGCGCCCTCCTGATTGGCAAAGACGGCGTAGCGGATTTCCAGGCTCGAGCAGGAGTAGTCGCCGCTCCGCCAGGTGTTGAGGTCGGCGCGCTCGAGTGGGCGCGGCGCCCCGTCGCAACGCGCTTCGACATCCTGAACGTTGCGGACGAAATCGCGAATCTGGTAGAGGGCGTTCCAGGCGGGAAACTGAATCTCCGTCCCCGGCGCCGCGTCGGCCACTCCCATGGTGACGTGAATGAGATGGGCTGCCGGCTCGCGCAAGTCGAGCACGTACGCGAGGGGCGCCTTCCCTTCGGCGCGATCTGCCGGCACAGGCCCGCAAAGCGCGGAAACGGCCGAGAGCGCCACCAGCAGCAGGGAGTGCAGAAAACTGCGAGCTAGAGCGCCCATCCGCGGCCCACTCGGCCCAAGGTCATGCGCGCGATTCGAGAATGGAGGCGAGTTCATGCGTGGCGGTTGAAGAGATTCGATTGCAGCGTCTGGTGCATGGCCGGCGACGGAACCTCCATATTACATCCAATTGTGCCGGTTACGCGCCGGGCGGCTGGGCGCTCTTCCCTTTCCGGAACGCCACGCGGTAGAGCAGCGCACCGCTGGCTATGGTGAGCAGGCCCAGCAGGGCCTCCGTGCGGCGCAGGAAGAGCGTGTAAGTCAGCATCCACGCGCTGGCGCCGACGAACAGCGCCGGCACCAGCGGGTAGCCCCAACTGACCGCCGGCAGCCGCTTCCAACCGGGGCGGCGGCGCAGGCGAAAGATTCCCGCCGTCGCCAGCGCGGCAAAGAGAATCAACGCAAATCCGATGTAATACATCAGCCGCTCGAAAGTGCCGGTCAGGATCATCGCGCCGGTGGCGAGAGTCTGGTAGAGGATGGCGTGAACCGGAGTCCGCCATTTCGCGTGAACCTGCGCCGCGCCGCGAAAGAAGCAGCCATCCTGAGCCATGGCGTAATACACGCGCGGCCCCACGATCACCATGGCGCTCACACAGGAGAGAATTCCCACCGCCATCACCGCGCTGAACACGTTTCCGCCCGCGCCGCCGAAGAGCGCCCCCGCCGACTGCGCCCCGATCGCCACCACGCCTTTCATCGCTTCCAACGGAAGCGCGTAGATGAACGCCACGTTCAGCGCGAAATAGAAAAACGCCACTACGCCGGTTCCGGTGACCAGCGCCCACGGCAGCGTGCGCTCGGGAGTTTTCATTTCTTCGGCCACGTAGGTCGCGGCATTCCAGCCGCTATAGGCGAACATCACGAAGATCAGCGAGACCGCGAATTGCGCTGGCACGCTGTGCGTCGAAGTGCGCTCCGCCGATTGCGCGAAATGGCTCCACTTCCCGTCTCCGATGGTGAACGCCAGCACGAGAAATGTCGCGAGGACCGCCAGCTTCAGACCGGTCAAGACGGTTTGGAGCCTGGCGGCAAATCGGATTCCCAGGATATTGACGATTGCAAACGCTGTGACCACCGCCAAGGCCACCAACTGCCCCTTGCCGAAGTGCAGTCCGGCAAAGGTTTGACCAGCTACATTCCCCCCGGCATGAACCGCAAGGGAGGGAACGAAGTGGCTCAGGTACTCGGAAAACGCCAGAGCGCCCGCCGCCACCGGCGCGGCAAAGCCCGCGAAGAACGATATCCAGCCGCTCAGGAACCCCCAGGCGGGTCCCCAGGCTTCGCGCAAAAAGACGTAATCGCCGCCCGAGCGCGGAAAGTTGATTCCCAGCTCCGCGTAGGACAGACAGCCCGCAAGCGCCACGACGGCCCCCGCACACCAAATCGCCAGCACCAGCGGCGGCCGGCCGAGATCCCCGGCCAGGAAGCCGGTGGTGGTGAAAATGCCCGTGCCAATCATGTTGGAGACCACGATGGCGGCGGCGCTCAGGAAAGTCAGTTCGCGGCGCAGAGAAGGCTGCATGAGATTTCCGTCGTCCAAGTGGCGAACCACGCTCGGCGTAATCCGAGCGACAAAGACTAGAAGCGAAGTCCGCGCTCCGCAAGCGATTTCTTCATCCCTCGCTTGTTCGCTCGGGCGCTCGACAACTCACGGCGCGCTGGCTACAATGCAGAACGCACGCCAGCTCAAATGGGTGGAACGGCAACGGTGGCCAGGCAGCCTTTCGATCTGACCGGCGAGCTTGATGATTTGATTAGCAAGCTGCGGGCCTGTGGTTATCCGGGAAAGGCCGAAGAGCTTCGCGGTATCGTGCATGAGACGGCATGGACCAGCAGTTCGGAGATGCTCGGTGAAATTGGTTTGTGCATCCTGCGCATCCAGCAGGGTCTTGGGAGGAAGCCGCCAGCGGAACTCAACGAAGGTCTGAGCCGGTGCCTGAAGGTCGTGCGAAAGACCTGGCCGGACATCAAGCTTCCCAAGTCGTAATGCATGTTCCCGCATCACCAGTAAAGGACGGATCACATGTCGAAGAAAGAAACGCCTCGCCGACTCGGAGGGCTGATGACCGCCCTCCTCGCGTTCATCCTCGCAGCGTGCGCGACTGCGCCGGCCCAGGAGGAGGTGTCGCATAAGCTCGGCGAGCAGATTGACAAGCTGGCGCCTTTCGTTCCCACGCCGCTCTCGGTGGTGGAAGAGATGCTCAAACTCGCCAAGGTTGACGAGCACGACCGCGTCTACGATTTGGGCTCGGGCGACGGGCGGATCGTCATCATGGCGGCGGAGAAATTCAAAGCGGAGGCGGTCGGCGTCGAGATGGATGAGAATCTCTGCAAACAATCCACCGCGCGCATTGCCGA
>CAZTHM010000304.1:0-4967 GCA_964613505.1 uncultured Acidobacteriota bacterium
AGTCACTTGGCGGCGGTGGCAGTTCACGCGAAGAACCCTTTGTCATGCCCGGGGATGATGAAACCGCCGAGGGAGAGGATGGTGGCGCGATCAGCAAGATACTGCACGCGGTTGAAGGGGATCATGGTCAGGATCTGGTCGTCATGATCGCGGCTTAGCAATGCGTCAGCCGCGATGACGGTCTTCCCGGTCTCCGCCTTGATGATGATCGAGGCGTGACCGGGAACGTGTCCAGAGGTGATCAGACAGCTTAAACCCTCCGGGAGTGGCTGAGCCTCGAGCCAACGGTACTGCGAACTTCTGCCCAAGCGTTCCGGATCCCACCAACGCAAGGCGAAGTTGCGTAGCTTACCCATGTTCTTGGCGGATTCTGTGTAGTCGTAGGTCTCAGGGTAATACTCCAGCACCAGTTTCTCCCATCCAGCTTCGTTGATGAGGTCAGCATAAAGCGACCTGCACCAATCATAGGATTGCTGCGTGGCATAGATGGCGCTGGACGGGAAGAGGTTATTATTGAGGACGTGGTCCACGTGGAAGTGCGTGTTGATCACGGTTTTGACGTCAGCAGGCTCGAGCCCTCTGGCCTTGAGGGCGCTGACCAGTTGATGGGCCTCGTGCGGAAGACCCGTGTCCACCACGATGTGCTGCCGGCCGTCCGAGAGCAGGACCGACGTCGCCCCACGCCAACTCCCGGTCAGCAGAACCTCCACTTTCCATGTTGCGTCACCCATAAAACTCAGTTGAGCGCCTTTGACGCCATTCTAGCATGCGGTGCAGCCCTCGCCCTGCGTGGCGACCGTCCATTCTTCTGATTGTTCATGTGGAGTGTTCAGGCAGCGAGCTGCTCGGTCGGATACTTGGACCCAAAGCAATTGTTGGTTTCCGGCACCTGACAACCGACACCCGACACTTGAAACCTGCACTTACGGCGCTTCCCACTCCAGGGCGTAGATGTCCGTGCTGGTGTGGGGAAGCACCATAAGGGGAGAATCGTCCAAAGCCATACCGACAAACCACAAGCCAGATACTTCCCCTCCTTGGGCATATTTCGCGGTTAGGACCTGCTCGAGTTTCCGATCGCTTACCCTCACCCGGTAGACAGGGAACCAGGCTTCATGCAACGCTTGAAACCAAACGTACTTCCCATCCCGCGTCCATTCCGGATTCATGGCGCTGCGCCTAGCCAGTTCCATCCATTTCTGGGTCGTGAAATCGAAGAGCATTAGCTTTCGCTGATCCAACGGCATCGCGGCAACGTAGCGCCCATCGGGCGACCAGCGGGGTGAGAACAGGCCATCCGAGCCAGGGATCTTGGAAACCTGCTTCGTCCTCAAATGGACAAGATGAATCGCCTTTGGAGTCGAGGCTTCAGCCATGTAATCCGGAGGAGACCCGAATATGAGTGAAGTCCCATCGGGAGACCAGTTAGGGTCAGCCTCATTGCGGTCCCCAGGCATCAATTGTTGGAGACTTCCACCCGCAGGCGAAACAATGTAGATCTTCCAGGGCTTGCCGGGCATTTTCCCCATGAAGGCAATCCATTTCCCATCAGGGGACAAGCGCGGGTACGCGGCTTGCATCGGCGGGAACGTAAGTTGAAGCTGCTCGCTGCCATCCGCCCGGCTTCGCCACAGTGATTCGCCGGGGCCGGAAGTGCAGACCACCCAGTCTCCATCCTGCGAGAATGAGGCCCACCACGCGGGAATCTTCGCCAAATAGGGCACGAGCCGGCGCAACGCCGCGTCGTACCTGAGCCGTTCATGGCGTTCATGAAGCCCCACAACGAACAACTTCTTCCCGTCCTTGCTCGGAACAAGCCCCGCGAAGGGCAGTGGCCCTACCGTCAATTGCACTGGCTCGCGCCCGGCTCTTCGGAAAAAGCCGGCTTGCTCGCGAATCGCCCAGATGTTCGTCAAACCGTCGCGCCAGGACTGGAAAACGAAATACTTCCCGTCCAGAGTCCAATTGCCGCAGCACTCTGCCGAGGGATTGCTCCAACCGGAAAGCAAAGGATGAGGATTGGCTCCGTCAGAGGAGGCCTCCCACAGCGAGTAGGCAGTGGTCTGGGGATTACGAACTGTAAAGCGCAAACGGCTTCCGTCCGGCGACCAGCGCGGCCAAAAGATGCGACCGGGAGCGGTCAACAGTTTGCGAGACTCGCTGCCATCGGCGTTGGCGTCGGCCAGGCGGCCAAGTCGTGACAGCCGAGCTGTCGCACAGAGAGGGAACTCCGTTTCTGCACCGAGCTGGTTCTGAATCAAAAGCTTTGACCCGTCCGGAGAGATGTCAGCCAGCACTGGATGGACCGCTTGCGAGGGCGTAGGGATGGGCACCGTTTCTCCCCCCACGACGGGTGCATACACAACAGTGCTTGCCCCACCACGCGTTTCCGTAAAGTAAATCCGCGCACCGTCCGTCACTATCTTGGGAAGAAACTCCTGCTCCGTGCCACCCCAATATGCGCGGCCGGACGTCGTGAGCTGAACGGTGCGCAGAACTCTTGGCGGAGGCAGCGGACGCGTAAGCCAGCGGGCGAAGAGCACGCCCACCATGACCAGCACGGCGCCACCGATCACCGCCACAAGCCACCGCTTTTGTAGGGGCGCCGCTTGCTGCGCCCTCGTGGGCGGGGCAAGCCCCGCCCCTACGTCCGCCTGCGCTGTAGCGGCGGCGTCCCCGCCGCCGACCGGCGATGAGGACATCGCCGCTACAGGGTAGATGAACCGATACCCCCGCCGGGGCAGCGTCTCGACATAGCGAGGATTCTCGGCGGTGTCACCCAATGCTTCCCGGATCTTGTTGACGGCGGTGTTGAGGCTGTGGTCGAAATCAACGAAGGTATCTTCGGGCCAGAGCCGCTTGCGGAGTTCTTCCCGCGTCACCAAGTCGCCCGGGTGTTCGAGCAGCATCACCAGGACTTCAATCGGCTGCCCATGGAGCTTGATCGTCAGCCCGTGCTTGCGCAACTCTCCCGCGCGCAAATCAACTTCGTAGTTTCCGAACCGAACAAGGCCCGGTGATCGGGCGCTTTCCTCCATGGCCGCACCCCTCAGCTAGGGGTGAGTTTACCATCTAATAAGCGACAATCAAAAGCAACTCCAACCCCAGGTTAGTCCCTGCAACCATCTTTGTTGTGAGCTAGTTAGCCTCTGAGCTTTCTTTGACTTCTCTTTGAGTTCTAATTGTTCCCGCATGCATTGAGGTACCTGCCTGCCTGACTCAAGGTCGGCCTCACCACGCAGCCCGTGGAGGAGGACGACATGGAGAGAAGGCAGGGATTGGGGGTTAGGGGTTGGGGGCAGGGGATTTGCCTCGGCGCGGGTTTGGCTTGTGCCTGGGGATCAATGAGCTTCGGTCAAGAGCCCTACGGCGGCGCAGCCCAGGCTCGACTGCGAATTACGGTGCGCGCTTACAACTATGCCGAGGTCTCGCGGGCGACACTGAAGCGTGCGGAGAATGAGGCGGCAAGAGTTTTGGGCGAAGTGGGAATCGAAACACAATGGATCGGTTGCCCGCTGGCTGCCGCCGAGGCCGAGAGGAATCCTATCTGCCGGGAGGAACTCAGCCCCACGGACCTGGTTCTGAGGATCCAGCCGCGGTTTCAGGCTGCCAACGCAAGTTTCCAACATGCCACGTTGGGTTTTGCCCCGCTCTCAGAAGGCGATCGGGGTTCTTACGCCAGCGTCTTCTATGATCGCGTCAAGTCACTGGCGGCAGGCGGAGACTTTGCCCCGGCCTTGATTCTTGGCCATGCCGTGGCGCACGAGATTGGCCACCTACTGCTTCGTACGATGACTCACTCGTCGGTGGGGATCATGCGGGCCCTTTGGGGTCGCGAGGATCTGAAGCGGGCGCGTGTGGGGCATCTCCACTTCACACTCCAACAAGCTCAGTCGATGCGCGGTGAAGTGCTGCTGCGACAGTCCGAGACCCAAGAGATGGGCGGGCTTGCCACGCTCCAATAGAGTGCACAAGACCACTCGTAAGTGTGCTTCCTTTGGCGCGTGGAGCGCGCTCGCGTCGGGAAATACGTTGACAATCCGCACGGAGTGCTATAAAAATAGAGGTTTGCATTCAGACAATTTGCGCGGAGAGTGGAGTGGGGACATACTTTTTGAAAACGCGTCGAGGGAAGGTTCGATGGCAACTCGTCGACGCCGAAGGTTGGGTGTTAGGACGGTTGGCGGCGCGAGCGGCGCGAGTCTTGACGGGGAAAGCCAGGCCCGACTTTACGCCACACGTGGAGCCTCGTGACGGCGTGATCGTCGTGAACGCCGAAAAGATTCGGTTGACCGGAAAGAAGCTCGACCAGAAGATGTACCGGCATTATACAGGGTATCCGGGCGGGCTGAGAGAAACCTCGGCGCGCAAGGTTCTCGCCACAATGCCGGAGAGGTTGGTCCGTGATGCCATTCTCGGAATGCTCCCCAAGACTCGTCTAGGTGATCGGCTGTCGCGCCGACTGAAGGTCTACGTCGGCCCCGTGCACCCCCACCAGGCGCAGAGACCGGAGCCGCTCTCCCTTAACCGTTAGTCCTCAATCCGGCGAAATCGAATTTCGCATAAGGAGTTCTGGTGACAGATCAAGTCCAATTTCGTGCCACGGGTCGTCGTAAGAAGTCGATCGCGCGGGTGATCCTCAGGCCGGGCGAAGGGAAGATGGTCATTAACGGCCGGTCCTTCGATCAGTACTTCCCTTCCGAAGCGCTGCGGGCTGAGGTCCAGCAGCCGCTGGTGGAAACGGAGAACAAAGGGAAGTTCGACATCTTGGTCAACGCCTGTGGCGGAGGTGTTCACGGCCAAGTGGGAGCGGTCCGCCTGGGAATCGCGCGCGCCCTCATCATCTTTAACCCGGAGCTGCGAATCCGGTTGCGGCAAGGTGGGTTCTTGACCCGTGATCCCCGCGCCAAGGAGCGGAAAAAGTACGGTCAGAAGGGCGCCCGCAAACGGTTCCAGTTCTCGAAGCG
>CAZTHM010000305.1:0-4960 GCA_964613505.1 uncultured Acidobacteriota bacterium
TTCGCTCCATCCGGCTGCAATGCCGTCGGCCAGGTACGGGATGGCCGGGCTTCCGTTTCAATGGAAGACACGCAGATAGCGCAGCTCCTTCCGCGGCTCCGTTCGTATCAGGCGCAGGAGGCCTGGGCGGAGTTCCTCGCTGCTTTTTCGCCGCTCATCCTCCAAGTTGTTCAGCTTCAGGAACGCGACCATGACCCCATCGCCGACTGTTATCTTTTCGTATGCGAGCAGTTGAGCCAAAAGCAATTCCGCCGGCTGACTCTTTTCCGCCCTGACGGTCCGGCAAGTTTCCGGACGTGGTTGCGCGCCGTGGTCCGCAACCTCAGCCTCGACTGGCGGAGAAGGGAATTCGGCCGGCACCGGGTCTTCGAATCGATCCAGCGGTTGCCAGCCCTCGAGCGCGAGATTTTCCATTACGTCTTCGAGCAAGGCTTGTCCGCGGCGGAAGCGTTTCTCTCGCTGCGCGCCAAAACTCCGGCGCTCGAAGAGAGGCAAGTGGATGAAGCGGTGGAGCGCATCCGAGGCAACCTCACACCGCGGCAACTGTGGCTGTTGCAAGCCGATAGACCCGAATTGCCGGCCAGCGTGCTGGACCCGGATGGGGCTGGAACACCGCTGCATGAGCGCGTCGCGGACTCGCGGCCGAATCCCGAATCGCTTGCCGCCTGGAACGAGGAACGAACCAACCTCTCGCGCGCCCTGGCGCAACTTTCCAAGACCGACCGGCTCTTCCTCCGTTTACGGTACGAACAAGATCTGACCCTGGAAAAGGTCGCCAAAGTCACCGGATTGAAAGACGCCCAGGCAGCCGACCGGAGGATTCGGGAGATTCTGGCGCGCCTGCAAAGGAGCCTGAGCTAAGAAATCTGCTGTCGGACGCGGAAAAATCCCCGCCCCGTCCGTGTAAGAAGATTGGAAGGCAATATCCGACTGTGGGTGTGGACTTTCACGAAGAGGGAAGCATGGACGAAAAGAAACTCGGGCGATTGCTCCGGGCGAAGAAAATCACGGTATTAAGCCGCGGCTGGAGATGCCCCGACGAGACCCAACTGGCCGGCTACGTTGACGGCCGGCTCTTGGCCTCCGACAAGAATCGGCTGGACGGCCACCTCGCCGAATGTGACTACTGCCTGGGGCAAGTCGCTGCGCTGCTCCGGCTGGAAGGCGCCGCGATGCCGGACAACGTTCCTCCCGCGCTGCTGGCCAGAGCCAGGGATCTGGTCCCCGCGCCGGCGCCCCCCTCGGTGTGGCCGGTCGTTCGATGGGGCACCGTCGCCGCCATGACCGCCTGCATCGCGGTGGTCACCACCGTTTGGATTCACCGGCAGGAGAACGAGACATTCGCGCCAGCCCCTCCCGCGATTCAGTCTCCCGCGACCCAGTCTCCGGCGACTTCCGCCCCCACGCCGGCGCCGGTTGCGCCTCCCACTACGACTCCGCGCCAGGTTCGCACCGTCAAGCCGGCAGGCCCGTCGCTCGAGTTGCTGGCCCCGCGTGAGGGTTCAGCGCTCCCTCCCGAGGCGTTGGATTTCCGCTGGACTCGGGTGCCCGCCAGCCTTTACTACGAGGTCCGTGTCATGACGGCGGACGGCGACTTGGTGTGGGAGGGCCGCGCGGAAGGAAATCAGGCGCGCCTGCCGGAGAATGTCCAGCTCATCTCCGGCACGAAGTATTTCGTTTCCGTGCGCGCTTTCCTGCCTGACGGGAAGACTTTGACGTCACCTGTCGTAGGGTTTACGGCGCGAGAGAAAAACCAGTAACAGGAATCTCTGATGTTCCGATGGACGACAGTCATCCTGCTGGCGCTCGCGTGCGGCCCCGCCTGGGCTCAGGCGCCGTCGTCTGCGCCGGCTGTGGACGCTGAAGCGGTGCTGGCGCGGGCGCGCCAGCTCTACTCCGAACAGGGTCCGCGCCTTGCCCTGCCGGAGTATGAACGCGCCCTGGCGATGTTCCAGAAATCCGGCGACCAGCGCAACGAAGCCATCACGCTGGGATATATCGGGACCTGCCACAAACGCCTGGGCGATCCAACCAAGGCCCTCGATTTTCTTCAGCGCGCGCTGGCATTGAAACAGAAGCTGGGAGACCGCCTCGAGGAGGGGAAAACTCTCAGCCATCTCGGGCTGGTTTATTGGGAGCAGGGCGAGTACCAGCAGGCTACCGACGTTTTCACGCGCAGCATTGCCATTGCCCACCACCTCGGCGATACAATACTTGAAGCTGCCGCGCTCAATAATCTCAGCCTGGTTACAGACGAGCAAGGCGATTACCGCCGGTCACTCGCGCAATATCAGCGCGCTCTGGAACTGGAGCGCGCGACGCATCGCGAGGAGGACGAAAGCTTCACGCTCGGCAACATCGGCGGCGTGTACCTGAACCTCGGTAACTTCCGTGAGGCCATGAACTATTACCAGCAGGCATTGGCCATCAGCGAGCGGCTGAATCTCAAAGCCTCGGCGAGCGCTGATCTGGGCAATCTCGCCTTGTGCCGACTGGGCGTCGGCCAGCCGGAAGAAGCGCTGCGCACATTCGATCGCGCCCTGGCGCTGGCGCGCGAGGCGGGCCTCAAGAAAGAAGAGGCCGACTGGCATCGCGGCAAAGGAGATGTTGATTTCACCCTGGGGCGTTACGATAAGGCGCGGGAAGAGTACCGCGTGGCCCTACAGGTCTACGAGCAGGCTGGGCTCAAACGAGAGTTGGTCGAAGCGCTGAGCGCTTCCGGAAACCTCCACGTTTTACTTGGCGATCTGGCCTCGAGCGAAACCAGCTACCGCCGCGCCATCGAGCTGGCCCGAGCCATCGGCAACGCGCGCGGTGTGACGACCAACCTCGCCGCGCTGGGCGATTTGGAGCGGCGACGGAAACGGCTCGAGCAATCCCGAGCACTTTATCGGGAAGCCCTCCAGCGCGCGCGCGAAGCGGACGATCGCGGGCAGATTTCCAGCGTCCTCGCTCAGCTCGCGTTCGTGGATCGCGACCTAGGCCGCGACGAAGATGCCGCCCGCGAGGCTGCCGAAGCCGTAGAAGTCGCGCGCCAGGCCGGCGCCCGGCTGCTCGAGGCGCAGGCGCTCTACGCGCGCGGGGAAGTCGAGCGCGCCCAGGCTCGGCACGGTGAAGCTCTCCAGCAGTATGACGAGGCGGAGCGAGTCGTCAAAGAAATCGGCGACCCCGAGCTCGGCTGGCGCATCGCCTTCGGGCGCGGGCAGACTCTGGAAGCTCTCGGCCGCACGGCCGACGCGGTGGCGGCCTACGAACGCGCCGTCGAAACCATCGAAAGCGTGCAGAGCGAGCTGCGCGAAGAGCGCTTCCGCGCCGGCTATCTCGAAGACAAGTTCCAGGTCTATGTCGCTCTGGTGCGGCTGCTGCTGAAGCTGGGGCGGCCCGGCGAGGCTTTCCAGTTTTCCGAAAGGCTGCGGGCGCGAAGTTATCTGGAACTCCTCAATCGCGGCCTGCCACCCATTGGAGATGAAACGCAACGCCGCGCCGAAGCCGAGCTGCGCGCGCGCATTCGGCATCTGCAACTCGCTCTGGAGCAGGAGGCCACGAAGCCCGCGCCCGAAAAACGCGAGCGGGCCGTGGAAATGTTCTCCCACGAGTTGGTGGATCTGGAGCGGGCTTACCAGAACCTGCTCGACGACCTGCGCCTGAGCCAGCCGGCCTACGCCGCCGTCCGCGCGCTGGAGATTCCTTCCGTTGCCCAGGTGCAAAGCCTCCTGCCGCCGGCCACGGCGCTGGTCGAATACGTGGTGGGTTCCGAGGGAGTTTCGATCTTCGTCCTCACCGCCCGCGATCTCAAGGCACTGGTTTCGCCGGTGCGCGCCGCCGACCTTGCCGCCAAAGTCGAACTCTTCCGCAGCCTCGTCGTGCAAAAACGCGCCGACGATTGGCGGCCGCCCGCCGCGAGTCTGCGCCGATTGTTGATTGACCCGATCGAGCAGGCGGGCTGGCTGGAAGGCGTGAAGCGGCTCTACATCGTGCCGCACGGGATTCTCCACTACCTGCCTTTCGCCGCGCTGCCGCGAACCAGCGAGCGAGGCGTGAAGTTTCTGACGGAGGAATATGTCCTCGCCAACTTGCCCGCTGCGACCGCGCTCGTCTATGGGAAAGGCGCAGCCGAGCCGCGCCAGAATCTGCTGGCGCTGGCGCCGGCGCGCGCCCGGTTGCTTTACGCTGAATCGGAAGCGCGCAGCATCAGCCGGTTCTTTCCCCACCAGCCCATGGTTCTGGTCGGCGCTCAAGCCACCGAAAGTTCGTTCAAAAAGCACGCGCCGGAATTTGGCGTGATTCACTTGGCGAGCCACGGCTTTCTGAACAAACTCAACCCATTGTTCTCGGGTGTCGATTTGGAGCCCGACCGAAACGAGGACGGGCGTCTGCAAGTTTTCGAAATCCTGCGGATGCGCCTGCGTGCCAGCCTGGTGACGCTCAGCGCCTGCGACACGGCGCTGGGCAGCGGCTACTTTGCCGACGTGCCGGCGGGAGAAGATTTCGTCGGCCTGACGCGAGCCTTCCTGTTTGCAGGGACGCCTTCGGTGCTGGCCAGCCTTTGGGAAGTCAACGACCAATCCACCGCCGAACTCATGCAGAGTTTCTACCGCCACTTGGCACAGACCGATAAGGCGACAGCGCTGGCCCTGGCGCAGCGCGAAATGCGCCGGCGCGGCGGGCGGTTTGCTCATCCGAGCTTTTGGGCGCCGTTCGTCCTGGTGGGCGCAATGAAGTGAGATTCCCTCCGGATTATTCCGTGCCGAGGGCCGGAGCACAGTGTCAGGCGGTTTTCGTAGTAGTCCAGCCTTGACTCCTCCCTTCAGCGATAATGTATTGATTTATAAGCGTTTAGCGGACCAGCGCGCGACCTGGCCAGAGAAGGCGCGGAAGTCCAATGGTCCTTGTCAGATTGACGTGTGTCATTTCTCAAATGGCTGCTAAGAAAAAATCAAAAATATTCCGGAAAAAGCGA
>CAZTHM010000306.1:0-2286 GCA_964613505.1 uncultured Acidobacteriota bacterium
TCGCGGTTTCGCGTCAATATCTTCACGCAGCGGGGCACCTGCGCCATTGTGATGCGGGTGATTCCCAACACCATCCCCGATTTCGCTGCGTTGAACCTCCCGCCGCAGTTGGGCGAAATCTCGGGTTTGAAGAATGGCATCGTGCTGGTGACCGGCCCCACTGGTTCGGGCAAATCCTCAACGCTCGCGGCCATTCTCAACAAGATCAATGAGGAAAAAGCATTTCACATCGTCACCATCGAAGACCCCATTGAATTCCTGCACCCGCACAAGAAGGCCACCATCCACCAGCGCGAGCTGCACAGCGACACGCCCACTTTCTCGCTGGCTTTGCGCGCGGCGCTGCGCCAGGCGCCCAAGGTGATCCTGGTGGGCGAGATGCGCGACCGGGAAACCATTGAGATTGCCCTGGAAGCAGCGGAAACCGGCCACCTGGTCTTCTCCACGTTGCATACGATCGATGCTTCGAAGACCGTCGAGCGCATCATCGGCGTCTTTCCCCTCGCCGACCAGCAAACCATCCGCAATCGCTTCGCGAAATCGTTCCGGTACATCGTTTCGCAACGCCTGATCCCGCGCAAGGACGGCTCCGGCCGCGTTGCGGCGATCGAGATTCTCAAGTCCACGCTGCGCACACGCGAGTACTTGGAAAAGGGAGAAGAGGAAGGCCGTAGCCTCGTGGACGCCATGCGGGACGGGGAATTGGAAGGCATGCAGCATTTCGACCTGGTCATCGAGAAGCTGATCCGCACCGGCGTGGTCGGAATGGAAACCGGCATGAGCTACGCCACCAACTCCGGCAATCTGCGCCTCCAGATGTCCGACATGCCAGGGGTGGAAGGACAACTCGGAACTCCCTAACCCAAAGACTCCACTCGCCCCACTCGTCTGCTGATTCTACAGGACTTAGTGGCTTCGGTTTTGCAGAACATGGGTCAAGGCCCACTTGACGCGTCACTCGACCCCCTTCCCCGCCACCCAACATTCCTGCATGGTGGTCAGGTCCATATCCACCTTCGCTCCGGCCCCTCGCCCGTCAGCCGGGCGGGCCCTCCCAGGATCCCTTTCGTTGTCCTCGCCTCGATACATAGCCTGCATCGCTCTTTCTATAATAGGCTATCATACTTTACCGGAAATGTCAAGAGAAAAAATGTCCGGGGCTGGCTGGCGCCCCGATAGGTCAGGCCGGAGGGCGGTAGCGGCGGCCTTTCCACGGGACGCCGTGACCCACCACGCTCATCCAGGCGGAGTGGATGGCCACGCCGGAATAGAAAAGAGCGGCGGCAGGCAGCGTGAAAACGAACAACGGAGAAATACGGAGAAAGATCAAGTAGGGCAGATACACCAGCGTCGCCGGTACACAAACCGTCAGCGCCAAGAGCAGTGGCACGTCGTCCTTGAGCGCCAGACCGAATCCCAAATCACGCGCGGTCAGTACGGCGCCTGCAGCCCACGGCAGAACGGCAAGGGTATTTCCCACGAATACGGCCGCCAGGACTCTGACCAGCGAGAACCCTGTGCCCTCGAAGGCGCTCCGGCTAAGGCCTTCCCAGATTTCTCTCCAGCCGTGGTACATACGCGTCCGAAAGAGCCCGCGGGTCAGGGAAGCGCAGATCCGGCGGCCGCCTTGCTTGAACATTTCCGCGGTGCGCACGTCTTCGATGACCGTACCGCGCAACGCTTCGTAACCGCCCAGCGCCTGGAAATCCGCACGCCGCATGAGGATAAAGGCGCCGGCGGCAAGGGCGCGTGACGATTTCGGGTTGTTGATCAGGCGAAGCGGAAAGACCATGGCGAGGAGAAAAACAAAGCCAGGCAGCACGATCCTTTCCGCCATAGTGCCGAACTCGAGTTCCGGGAAGAGCGAAACGAGCGCGGCGTCCTCTTGCATCGCGCGTGCCATCGCCAGGCGGAGGATCGCGGGATGGAATACTACGTCCGCGTCGGTGGCCAGCAGCCATTCGCCCGAGGCGGCCTGCGCGGCCCGATGCAGCGCATGCACTTTGCCTCGCCAGCCGGGCGGCAGTTCATGGTTGTGAATCACTTTGAGCTTGCCCCCCGACTCGGGGCGCCGGGCCCACTCGTCGGCAATCTCACCGGTGCGGTCGGTGGAATCGTCGTCAACCAGGATCACCTCGTAATCGGGATACTCCAGCTTGAGAAAGGATTCGAGCGCTGTGCCGACGACGCTCTCTTCGTCCCGTGCCGGGACGATGATTGAAACCTTTGGCGCGCGCGACAGTGGCTCGCCGACTTGACCGGGTTGCAACAACGTAGCTCCACTCA
>CAZTHM010000306.1:2386-4929 GCA_964613505.1 uncultured Acidobacteriota bacterium
TGGCGCTGCGCGACGGCTACCGCTTCCTGCGGTTCGTCCGGAGGGCCCGTCGCGAGCCGCCAGGGAGCTACTCGCCTTACGCGGCATTGATTATTCCCTGCAAGGGAGTTGATCCCCATTTCGAGGAGAATCTGCGCGGGTTCTTGTCGCAAGACTATCCGAAATACCAGGTGATCTTTGCTGTCGCCTCCGCGAACGATCCCGCCCACGAATACATCGAGGCGCTCGTTCAACAGTCTTTCGGCGGGGAGCCAAAGACCACGATCGTCGTGGCGGGCTACGCGGACAACCGAGGAGAGAAGGTCAACAATCTGCTTCGAGGTCTTTCCGCGGTGGACTCCGCGGCGGAGGTTCTGGTTTTTGCCGACGCCGACGCCCGTCCGGCGCGAGACTGGCTGCGCTCGCTCGTCGCTCCACTCGCGGATCCGGAGGTGCTGGTCAGCACGGGGTTTCGCTGGTACTTGCCCTCCGCCGGGTTCGTCTCGCAACTGCGCGCCGCCTGGGACACGTCAATCGCCACGCTGCTCGGCGACCACGACCACAACTTCGCCTGGGGCGGCTCGATGGCGATTCGCGCCGCGGATTTCAGACGCCTCCGGGTGGCCGAGCGCTATTGGGCAAACACCGTGAGCGACGATTACGCGCTCACCCGCGCCGCGCGCGACGCCCGCGGTTGGATCCGCTTCGAGCCCCGATGCCTGGTGGCATCGCGCGAAGATTCTTCGTTTGCGGAGTTCCTGCGGTGGTCGAACCGCCAGATCATCATCACTCGTGTTTACGCGCCCCACCTCTGGCGGCTGGGGCTGGCGGCGCACGTTCTTTACTGCGGGACATTCCTTCTCGGCCTGGGGCTGTTTACAACTTTCGGAGTCACTCTACCCTGGCGCGGCGTGATTGTCGCGCTGCTCGGGGCAATTCTCACTCTCGGCATGGCGAAGGCGCGCCTGCGTTCGGTCGTGGCGCGGGAACTCTTCCCGGAAGAAACAGCAACATTAGCTCGATACGGCGCGCGGTATTGGCAACTGGCGCCACTGGTTCCCTGGGTGATGCTTTTCAATTTTGTGGTGGCCGGCTTGACGCGACGCATCGAGTGGCGCGGCACTCAATACGAACTGCGGTCGATGAGCGAAGTCCGGGTGCTGCGTCGGAAGGATCCCTGAATCAGGATTGGGCTTCACTTGCCTTGGCGGGGCGGCTTTGTCTTGTGCCGGGTAAAGTAACGCGCCGGCGCACTCGTCTTCTTCTTCGTGGAGGGAGTTTTAGGCGTGGTGGCTTTTTTCTTGGGTTTAGCGGGTACGGCGGGCGCTTTCTCTTCCGCCACGGGCTCGCGACCAGGCTCTGACTCCGCAGGCTCGACCTTGGCGAGAACCTGATCGAAGAGGGTGGAACGCGGGGCGACCTTCTTCTTTCCGCCTTCGCCGTGATGGAAAGCGTGCTCGGTATAGCACGTCTGGCAAATCACCTTCACCACCTGTCCGTTCACCATGCTGGCAATGGCGTGGTCCAGAATCAGACGACAACGCGGGCAGTGGTCGTCTATCAGATCGCCGAGACGTGGTGGAAAGTCGCCCATGTTGAAATCCCCGAGCGTGAATCGGCGTCGGGGGAGTCAGCGGATTATAACGCCCTGGCCGCAAAAATCAAACCAACTCGTCCCTGCTGGGCTGGTCCCGGCCGCTGGGGCCGAAGAGTTCAGTTGCAGATTTCGCGCCAGCGTCCATCACTGCCCCCATCGCAGGTGTATGAAGCGCGGCTTTGGTGCGCTAAGGTCAATTGACACCCTCATTCGAATCCGGTTATCCTGAGAATCGGGCCGGCCCGCCTCGCTGGTGCATCTAATCCTCTGAAACTCCGCGATGGGAGTTCACGATCCCGGTTCCAGTCGGGCGCTGGCGTTCGAGCTCGTCAGGTGGCCTGTCAGTGCGGTTCGTTATGGGAAGATTGGCAAAACAACTCGCTTTGACTCTCCGCCGCGCGGCGCGATTGGCCCTGCTGCCCGTCTTGCAGGGGTCGGAAGAAATCCTGGTGGGCGGGCAGGCCGTGATCGAAGGCGTGATGATGCGCTCGCCGCACTCGTATGCGGTGGCGGTGCGCCAGCCCGCCGGCACGATTGCCGTCATGCAGGACTTCCTCGAGCGACCCTCCGAGAAGCACCCCTGGCTGAAGTATCCCATCGTCCGCGGCCTCGGGACGCTGGGCCAGGCGCTGGTCCTGGGCATCCGGGCGCTGCGCTACTCCGCCGAGCAGGCGATCGAGGAGCCGGAAAAGGATAAGGAGAAACCGAAGAAGAAGCAGGAACTGAGTAACTGGCTCCTGGCGCTGAACCTGGCATTCTCGCTGGGTTTCTTCATCTTCTTTTACAAGTTTCTGCCGCTCTATTTGACGACGGAGGTAAAAAGTCGCTACCCCGTCGTGGAGAATACCTTCGTATTCAACCTGGTCGATGGCTTCATTCGCATCGCGCTGTTCCTGGGATTCCTGATCCTGATCGCGCAGTGGAAGGAGATCAAGCGGGTCTTCGAGTATCACGGCGCCGAGCACAA
>CAZTHM010000307.1:0-4896 GCA_964613505.1 uncultured Acidobacteriota bacterium
GCGAGACGCCCCCTGTCGCCCCCAGCGTGAAATTGTAATCCCTTCCCCCCGTCGTATCAGGCAGCGCTGACGTCAGGATGGTAATGGGCGGCGGAGAGGTGATGGTGAAGGTCAGCGGCGGGTCGGTCGTGCCCCCGCCGGGTGCAGGGTTGGCCACGGTCACCGCGGCGCTGCCCGCCGAGGCAATGTCGCTGGCCAAAATCGCCGCGGTCAACTGCGTGGCGCTGACAAAAGTCGTCGTCCGGCTTGCGCCATTCCAATGCACCGTCGAAGCGGTGACGAATCCTGAGCCGTTTACCGTCAGCGTAAACGCGCCGGAGCCGGCCAGCGTGCTCGACGGCGACAGCGAACTGATCGTCGGGGGGGGATTGTTAATGGTAAACGCGGCCGCGCTCGTCGACCCGCCCCCGGGTGTGGGGTTGAACACGGTCACGTTCACAGTGCCGCCGGTAGCGATGTCGCTGGCCAAAATCGCCGCCGTCAACTGCGTGGCGCTGACAAAAGTCGTCGTCCGGCCGGCGCCGTTCCAGCGCACCACGGAAGTGGAAACGAAGGTGGTCCCGTTTACGGTCAACGTGAAGGCTGCGCCTCCCGCCGTCGTGCTAGTGGGCGAGATGCTGGTAAGCGTGGGCAAGGGATTGTTGATGGTGAAAGTCTGCGGGCTGGAAGTCCCTCCGCCGGGGGTTGGATTGAATATGGTCACATTGACGCTGGCGCCGGCGGCGACGTCGCTGGCGGAAATCGCGGCTGTCAACTGCGTGGCGCTGACGAAAGTGGTCGTCCGCCCGGTTCCATTCCAACGGACTTGCGAGCTGGAGATGAATTTCGAACCGGTAACCGTCAGCGTGAAGGCCGCGCCGCCGGCGTTGGCGCCCGTCGGCGAGATTGAAGTCAGAACGGGAACGGGATTTTGGGTTGGCGGCGGACCCGTCCCGCCGCCTCCACCGCCGCAGGCGGCAAACGCGAGAGCCACCAACAGCCCGGCAGCGAGGGGGGCAGCGACCGAAGCCGCACGGTGGCGTTCTGTGAGGTTCGTCGTCACGTTTCAATCCAGCGTGTAGCGCCCCGACCAGTCGGGGCACTTGCCGGCCCCGCTCCGAGCGCCGCTACAGCCACTTTACGGTCCATCCTCGTAGGCGTCGTATCGGGGCAACGCCCCGGTTGTGCCAATCAGGATGATGTCGGCGCTGGCCACATTGCCGGCCGTGACAGGAATCGTCCGCTTGTCGGAGGTGTTGCATGTCGCTAACGACCCACTGTTCCCGAGGAACAGGGGCGAGCACGGCGTATCCAGATTGAACTCGAACCCCAGATAGCCGACGGGATTGAGTCCCGACCCTCCCACAAAGGCGTCAAAACCGGTGTTGTGGATGCCCTCCAGTTCCACCGTATAGCTACCCGGCGGCAAGCCAGGAATCGAATACATTCCCATAAAAGCCTGATCGTGTGACCCGAAGGGGCTGGGTGTGGCCCCAGGGAATTGCGAGAGCGGATTACCAGCGTCGCCGGTAAAGAGGAAGCCGGAGACGTTTGAGACCGCGGTAACGCGCGGGTCGGTGGCGCGACGCGCGATAACGTTGAAAGCCTGCGCTTGGGTTACGCCATCCGAGAAATAAACGCGCCCGGTAATCGTTCCGGTCGAGGGAGCAAAAGTCGCGCCAGGGTAGAGCTCAGAGATCCCCGCGATGTCGTCCACGGCCGGCGTGGACATGGCATCGCCGTCCACTAGGATCGGAAACATGGTCGGCAAGCCTTCGCTGTCAGCCGCCCCGCAAAGCCCCAGGCAAGCCAGGTTGATCTGTGAATGGTCGAGGCCAATCATGTGGCCGAACTCGTGGATCATCACCGGCTTGAGCTCGGTGGAAGCGTTTGAGGATGTAATGCCCTTGCCGTTGAGTACGGCATAGCCGCGGTTGAAATAGTTGTCCGTCCCGTCGCCCGAGAAACAAATCGCGTCGGCGAAACCCAGCGTCACGTTCGGGTCTTCACCGAGCGCCAAAATGATGCTGCCCGACGAGTCGTCATAAATAATCGTGCGCTGCTGGGCGACTCCTCCCGCGGGCGGCCCCGGCAGCGTCGAACAGTTCTTAATAGCGTCAATTACGTCTGCGGCGTTTGTCGGGTTTCCAGCGCTTGAGACCGTAACGTTCCCCCCCAGGTCCCCGGACTTGCTGAACGTGATGCTCGCCGTGCCCACATCCTGCCAGGCCTGGAAGGCTTGTTGCACAAGGGCGTCAGCACCGTTTGTCCCGGTCTTGCTCAACCCGCCGAGATTGCCCTGGTCGGTCCAGTAGGTGAGCGGGAACTGGGTGGGATTCCAGCGAAACGGCTTGCCCTCCACGGGAGTGCCGGTGACGACCCCCGCCGACACACTTGCCGGGCCGCCGACATAAAGCGGTCCTTCACCCTGGGCCGGGATTCCGGCCAGCACCAGCAGGAGTGGAAGCAGGCGCCGCAATACGTCTCGGAGTTTCATTCGATTCTCGGCAACTGTTTCAGGTGTTTGACCAATTCGACAAAATCATTGAGCGGCACAGCTCCACTCGGAGTCGAAGCTGTCTGCATCTGCTTCTCGCTAAGGCTGGCTCCCGCCTTCTCCGCCGTCTCGGAAACATTCCGGAAGAGGCCGGCGTTGCCAAACTCATTGGCAATCTGGTCCGCGCCGCGCGTGTCGCGGACAATGTGAAATCGCCCTTGCTCGCGCCCGATGGGGCTGCTCAGGCCGTATTGGGAAGGCGAGAGCAGGAACAGCACCAGGCGCTGCCCGACTTGATAGCCGCGCTTGCCGCCCAGCTCGCGGCGCGAAGGAATCCACTGGCGGAAGGTGTACT
Organism: uncultured Acidobacteriota bacterium; assembly: GCA_964613505.1. Classification (GTDB taxonomy): domain Bacteria; phylum Acidobacteriota; class Terriglobia; order UBA7540; family UBA7540; genus CAZTHM01. The sequence goes on from CAZTHM010000307.1 coordinate 2,832, forward strand.
GCCGCCCCTCGGGGCCGCGCAGCATGTGCTCGACCTCGAGCGTGACCAGGACGGTCGGAATGTGCGGGTAGCCCGGCATGCCTTCGTAGCGCACGCTGGCCACGCGCCCCTGCACGATGACGTCGGCGCGCTGCGTCAGGTAGGCCAGGTTGACCTGGCGCATCAGAAACTCGGCGCGCGCCGGCAGCGCCGCCCCGACCATGCCCAGCAGAACCACGGCGCTGGCAAACCAGTTTCCTCGGCGGCGAGTCGCTTTCCTCGGATTGGACGAACAACCGTCCTGAAATGATTTCATGATAATAATGCGCCGATTCTAAATCCGAATCCCGCCTCGCACAAGCGAATATACCATCGTCGGATTGTTGGAAGGCGTTGCGGGCAATTTGGGTTGCCGCTGGACAGGGAGACAACGTGAACGTGCCGCCCAAGGATTCTGCGGTTCAATGCCAAGAATATTTGCCGGTCCTGCCTCGAATTGGCGTGGACCATCGTCGGAGGCGCTCCAGAAGAGTTTTGACCGCAAGATTCGGATAGAATCACTTTGCACCTTCGCTTAGGCTCGTTGGAGGAGGCGCAGATGACGAGCTTGGGGCTGAATCAGAATTGGAAACCGCGGATCGTGGAAGAGAATTCTTACTGGCGAGGTGTGCTCGAGCGCGACCGGCGACTGGACGGCGCTTTCGTTTTCGCCGTGCGCTCGACGGGAATCTATTGCCGGCCATCGTGTCCATCGCGCCGCCCGGCGCGCAAGCAGGTGACGTTCTTTCCGCTGCCGGAAGCCGCGGAGCGGGCGGGCTTCCGCCCTTGCCGCCGCTGCCACCCGCGTGACACTCGGGCCAGCAATCCCCAGACGGGACTGGTCCGCCGCGTCTGCGAGCGGATTGATTCCAACCTCGAAGAGCCCCTCAAACTCCAAGCCCTCAGCGCGCTCCTCGGAACCAGCCCCTTCCATCTGCAGCGCACGTTCAAGCGGCTGATGGGAATCAGCCCGCGCGAATACGCCGACGCGCGACGCATGCATCGCTTCAAGGCGCACCTGCGGGAAGGGAAGGAACTCACCGACGCGATGTACGAAGCGGGCTACGGATCGAGCAGCCGGCTCTACGAGCGCGCCGCGTCACAGCTTGGCATGACGCCCGCCACTTACCGCAAAGGAGGACGTGGTATGACCATTGGTTATACTGTGGCGAATTGTCCGTTGGGGCGCGTGCTCGTGGCCGCCACCGAGCGCGGGGTCTGCATGGTCAGCCTGGGCGACGCCGACGCGGTGCTCGAAGCGGCGCTGGTCAGCGAATACCCCAACGCCGAAATCCATCGCGACGCCCCCGAGCTTTCGAAGTGGGTCAAGGCCATCCTGAGCAACCTTAACGGCCACGAGCGGCGGCTCGACTTGCCTCTCGACGTCGAAGCCACGGCCTTCCAGCGGCGCGTCTGGCAGGAGCTCCGCCACATTCCCTACGGCCGAACTCGCTCTTACACCGAGGTGGCGCGCGCCATCGGCCGGCCTCGAGCGGTGCGCGCTGTGGCTCGCGCCTGCGCCACCAATCCTGTCTCCATTGTCGTCCCCTGCCACCGCGTCGTCCGCGAAGACGGCTCGCTCGCCGGCTACCGCTGGGGACTGGAGCGAAAACAGACCCTCTTGAAAAACGAACTGCGCACGGTGCAACCCCGACGCGCTTAAACAGTTAGGCGGGAAGGCAGCCTTTGGAGTGCGGCAGCTTGATGCGGTTTTAGTTCGTTCGGAACTTGCTGAAGTGTTGCTGGCAGTGCTTGTTGGCGTGGTTTGTGCTGCATTAGTGAAGTTCCTTAATCAGACTTCCGATGGCACGCCGTGAGGTGGGTCCCCAGTATGCCCAAATCCCAACCAGTGGGATTACAACCCAAAATAGAAACACGGCGTGGAAACCCGATGGCGCGATGTTCTTCAGAAGAATATAATTGGGATAATTAACAAACCAGAGACCGAACGTGAAGACGCCGAAGATAACCACAAGTAAATCAAACTTGTGTAGGGCCGTCGCCAACACGATGGCGGAGACGAAAAGCAACAACACGGTGGCAGGCC
>CAZTHM010000308.1:0-4865 GCA_964613505.1 uncultured Acidobacteriota bacterium
GGGGCGGCGGCGTTTGGCTCGGCTCTCGCCTGCGCTCCTCATCGAGTTGTTTGACACCAAACCAGCCCAGGGATAAACTCAGCCATAGCCTCCGCCAGAAGTTCTTCGCGAGGAGGTCGTTTCATGCTCATCCTCATCCGGTTGAACTTTGCAGTACTCGTGCTCGGCGCCGCCCTCCTCCACCCCGCGCTGGCATTTCCCCAGGGCAGCACGGTGAAGATTCCCGACGGGACCATGGTCCGCCTCGCGCTCCTTGAGAGTTTGAGCTCCGCCACCAATCGTGTGGATGACACGGTCAATTTCGAATTCACTGAAGAAATCAGGATCGGCCCGATCATTGCCGTTCCGCGGGGCGCGACGGCGCGAGGACATGTTGTGGAGGCGGAACCGAAAAGGCGCATGGGCAAGGCGGGAAAGCTGAATTTCACAGTGGACTATCTGAAGGCGCCAGACGGCACGAACGTCCGACTGCGGGCCAGTTCCGCGCGCCAGGGCCAGGAAAAATCCGGGACGGTTATCGTGGGGACGGTCTTGATCTCGCCGCTCTTTCTCCTCATGCGCGGCAAGGATGTTGAGATCGCGCGCGGCACGGCATTCAACGCTTACGTGGACGGCGACCGTGAAATCAGTTTGAGTGGTGGCGGCCTGGCGCCCATGGCAGCTCCGGTTCAGGCAGTTCCGCCGCAGCCCGCGCCCGCGGTCGCGCCCGCTCAAGTCGCCGCCGAGGACCTCACGACCGTGGTGGTGAAATCCACTCCGGATGGGGCGGATGTCACGGTGGATGGTAAGTTCATGGGAAGCACGCCCTCGACCGTGCGCCTGGCGCCCGGCGACCACGTGATTGCTATCGAGAAATCGGGGTTCAAGACCTGGCAGCGCACCATGAGCGTCAACCCCGGCGGCATCGTCACGATTGACGCGACGCTGGCCAAGCCGTAGAGACGGCTTTACGCCGCTGGCGCCGAGCCTTCAGCCGTCAGCGTTCAGCACCCAGCGAGAACGGAAAAACCAAAAGGGTCGGGCTGAGGGCTGACGGCTGAAAGCTGACAGCGTACTGGCAAGAACCGACGGTCTTCAAAGGCGCGCTCAAATCATGGCCCAAACCCTCACACATCTCGGAAAATATCGCATCGAGCAGGAACTAGGGCGCGGCGCGATGGGCGTGGTCTACAAGGCCTTCGACCCGGTGGTCGAGCGCAGGGTCGCCATCAAGACGATTCGCGTGGACATGGACGATGAGGGATTGCTGGTTCCACGTTTGCAGCGCGAGGCGAAATCGGTCGGCCGGCTCGAGCATCCCAACATCGTCACCCTCTACGACGCGGGCGAAACCTCCGGACTTTTTTATCTCGTCATGCAGTTCATCGAAGGCGAAACGCTCCAGGACCGCCTGGCCGTCGAGCGCTTCTTCGACCTCAGCGAAATCCAGGACCTCTTCGGGCAGATCTGCGCGGGGCTCGACTACGCGCATCAGCACGGCGTCATCCACCGCGACATTAAACCCGCCAACATCATGATTACCCGCGACGGTGTGGTGAAGCTTACCGACTTCGGCATCGCCAAAGTGGCGGGCACGGGGGTTACGAGCACCGGACTGGTGGTGGGAACGCCCAGCTACATGTCTCCCGAACAGGCGCTGGGACGGCCACTCGACGGGCGCTCCGATATCTTCTCGCTTGGCTCGATCCTCTACGAGATGATGACCGGAGAGATGGCGTTCCCGGGCCAGAACGTCACGACGGTGATGTACAAGATCGTCCACGAGACGCCAACACCGGTGGCGGCGCTGCAGCCGGGACTCGATCCCGCGGTCGAGGCCGTCGTTTCCAAGGCACTCGCCAAACAACCCGACCAGAGGTTTCAAACGTGCGCCGAGTTTGCCGCCGCGGTCCAGAACTACATTAACCAGACGGGCGCGCCGCTGCCCGGAACTGCTGCGGCCTACGCACCGCCTGTCGCGCCGCCCGCCCCAACACCAAGTCGAATCCCATCGGCGGCAATGCCCGCGGCAGCCGTGGCAGCGCCGCAGCCAGTTGCTCAACCTGCACAACCCGTTTCCTATCCGGCGGAAATGTCGGCCGCGCCTCCCGCCTCGCCGGGTACGGCGCCCGGTTGGGGGCAAGTCCCCGGCTCCGGGAGCCAGCCTGCCGTGGCGAGTCAGCCCGCGGTGCCGCGCAGCAGCATGCACTTCGCCTGGCTGGGCGGAGGTGTGCTGGGGACGCTGCTCCTCGTTATCGTCATCTTGCTGGTGGTCCAGATGCGCCAGTCGGCGCCGGCTCCCGCGCCCGCAACTCAGCCTGCCGCGAATCTCGCCCAACCCGCGGCACCCGCGCCCACTGCGGCGTCAGGAACAGCGGCCCAGCCTTTGAACAATCAACCCGCTGAGAAGATTGCGGAATCCAAACCCGAACCAGTAAAACCGACGGCCTCATCGGCGTCGCCGGAGCGCCCAGTGCGTACATCCGCGCCACGGCAAGTCGCGGCCCGACGCGAAATACCCGGGGTCAGCACACGAGCACCGCAGGCGATGCCGCCGCCAGTCGCGCCCGCGCGTCCAGCGACGGAGGCATCCGCTTATCCTGCCTCCGGTTCCAATGCCACATCCAAACTTGCTGAGCCCCCGCCGACCCCCGCTCCCGCTGCGGCTGAGGCCGAACCCGAGAACTACCAGGCGGCGATGCTGAGAGGCGACCTGGCGTTTCAGGCGGGAGAATACCAGAAAGCCCTCGCCGCTTACCTGAAGGCCTATCGTCTCAATCCCGACAGCCGGGCTGTGAAAAGGAAAATCCGCACCGTTCTGACCCTTCTCAACCGTCCCGAGGACGCGCAGAAATACAGGTAACAGCGGCGTCCCGCCTCTGACCTGGGCGGGAGCGGGCGATGCGCAGCCTATAATTCCATCGCGGTGGGGAGATTCTGGGCGAGAAAGCTTGAAGAATCGTTCGCCAGGTTCTCGTACTCGGTTGTCGAATAAACGAGCGAGTCAATGGGGATTGATTTCGCATAAATCTGGTACGGCGTCCGGCTGCTAAGGAAATCCGGAAAATCTTTTTCCACGACGACCATCAAGTCCGCGTCGCTGTCGGCGGTCCAATTGCCCCGGACAAGCGAGCCGAAAAGCAAAACCTTAACGATCTCCGGGTGCGTGGCCTTGGCCTCGGCCACGGCGCGGCGGAGGTCGGCCAAGACCTCGTTGAGGTCGATGAAGCGCACCACTGTTTGTTTCGCCAGATCGTATTCTTCGGTCATGTCTGTGACATTGAGTTATCCGACCATCGGATGATCCGCCCGGTCGTTTTCATTGTACATTATCCGAAACCCTGCCATTCGTCGCGTTACTTTCTGGCCCCGGCGCGAGGGGGCGCTGTATAATCACCAATTGGCTTTTCATCGCTTCAGGAATTGGGCCGAGGGATCGTCTCCGGCCTGGGGAGATTTATGAGCCGCTCCGCCACACTGATTCTGCGCATCAGCCGGTTGGTGCTTCTGGCCTTCGTTGCCTGCCTGTTGTTTCCTCGTCGGACGGTTGAGGCGTTACAGGCCGGCAAGCCGCAGGCGGGACGTCCCGCGCCGAAGTCCACAGCCGCCAAGCCCGCGTCGAGGCCTGCGGCGCGGCCCGCCGCATCGCTTCAGACCCTGCGAAACGTGGGCAAGGCCTATTACGAGCAGGCGAAATACGCGGAAGCAATCGAAGAGTTCAAGAAAGTCATCGCTTCCGGCAGCGCGCTGGCGACTGATCATTTGAATCTCGGTCTAGCGTTGATGCAGGCCAACAAGCTCGACGAAGCGCTTGGCTCCCTGACCACCGCCAAGCAAATGGATCCCAAGCTGGTGGCGGCGGACTACAACTTGGGAATCCTTTACAAGCGCGAGTTGCGCTATCCCGACGCCGAGGCGGCGCTGAAACGTGTCATCGACACTGACTCGCGCGACCCCGCCGCGTGGTTCAATTTCGGGACCGTCTATTTTGCCCAGCGCAAGCTCGAGGATGCTTTCCAGGCGCATCAGCACGTGGTGGAGATGGGTTTTGGCCGTGGCCAGAATTTCTATGTTGCATCGCTCTTCCACAGTTTCACCACGCTCGTGCGCCTGAAGCGGCAGCCGGAAGCACAGAAGTTTCTGAAGATTCACGAAAAGATGCGCGACGCCGTTCCGGGCATCTCGCTTCAGAACCCGGCACTCGAGGGCGGTAAGTACGGCGCGATTCTGGTGCCCGCTTCGCCGGTCACCGTGGCGGCGCGCCAGCCCGCGGCAGAAAAAGTGACGTTTGCGGACATCACCGCCAAGCTGGGCATCACGGCTGCTTCCGACGCTTCTGTCGCGTCGAACTCCGGGCAGGAAATCAAAGCCGGGGATTACTCGCTGGATTTTGCGCGTCGGAACTTGGTCCCGGTTTTCGGCCCTTCCTTAGCGCTCGGCGATTACAATAACGACGGGCGGCCTGACGTTTACGTGGTCAATCCTGCGGGCCCCAACGGTCTCTACCACAACAACGGCGACGGGACATTCAGCAACGTGACTGAGAAAGCCGGCGTGGACGGTCCGGGCGCAAGCGTTTCCGCCACCTTCGCTGACTTCACCAACAACGGCCACGCCAGTCTCTTCGTGACCGGCTTGGGTGGAGTGCACCTTTATCGCAACAAGGGTGACGGCACGTTTGTGGACGAGACGGACAAGGCCGGGCTGAAAGGCCGGGAAGGCGAGCTGGCGACCAGCGCCGTGCTGATCGACGCAGATAACGACGGCTCGCTCGATCTGGTGGCCACGATTTACGCGGACCTGAACAAGCCACCCGAGAAGGCTTCGTTCGTATTCCCCAACGACTTCTCCGGCGCCGCGACCCGTTTCTATCGCAACAACGGCGA
>CAZTHM010000309.1:0-4854 GCA_964613505.1 uncultured Acidobacteriota bacterium
CCGCCGGCCTCCGCCCTGCCGGGCGGAAAGCAGGGGAAGTGACAGTGACGTTTTCCCTCAAAGCGCCGAACGTGCGCACTTACGGCAACTTTGTTCTGCGTGATAGCCCTGGTGCAGGGGCGATCCCGGTGGGTCGGGATAGGTCGTCCACGTCGTCTCCTTGGCGTTTTCAATCGTCTCGAGAGTCAGAGTCCGCCGTTCCAGACCCCAGAATCCGGTTGTCGCCCAGACCCGGTTCACCGACTAATCGTCGGCTCCGGAGCTTTGAGTGGTTCCTGAAGTCAAAAGGGCAAGAGGGGTCAAGTAGTAAAATTGAAAATCCAATGCCATCAACTTATAGAAAAAAATGGAGTTATATTTTGACGAATATCAAGGTCGTCTAACTTGCAGAAAATCAAAGAGTTAAATCTAAATAAGCCATCATGTTACAGAAAATGAAGGCTTTACGCCTTGATTGATATTCTCATGCGCTTTCCGCACTTGAATCGGAGAAACTGCTGGCTTATGATTCCGGGCATCGTGTCAATCGGGGATCGTGGCGTTATGTGGGCGGCGGCGCGCGCCGAGCGTCGTTAGCAACCTGAGATGACAGACTCTTCCGACAGAATCGTCTATTGGCGAGTGGAGGGTAGCCTCCTCGCGCGCAGTTCCGTGCGGGCCGTGGCTTTCTTCACCATGAACTCCCAGAGCTTTTCCGGCCGCTGGGCGAGGCGCGGTTCCATGGCGGCGCTGACCTTCGTCCTGCCGTTTCTCTATCTGTTCCACCGAGTCTTCGCGACGCGGGTGTTGCATACCCTGCTGCGCGGGGTCAGTCGCGACCGGCTCGACTTTTTGGGGGAGGAATACTTCGAGTACGTACTGAAACCCCGTCTCAATCCCCCCGCCCTGGAGGAACTTAAGCAATTAGTCGCGACGCACGTCCCCGTCGTGTTGGTGAGCGATGGCTTGGATCACGTTACCCGCCCGCTGGCCGCTTACTTGGGCGTGGGGCGGATGCTTGCGAACCGCTTGGAGTTTCGCGGCCGTCACGCCACGGGACGGTTGATGGGGCCGGTCATCCCGCCGCGTTCCATTTTCAGCCGCCTGGGAAAGCAGACACGGTTGGACGCTGAACAACTGGCTGCGAAGCTGGGCATTCCTCCGGCCACTGTCGCGCCAGCCATCGTTCCCACACTGCGGCCCGTCGTCCGCGAGGCTCACCCTCTGGTTGATTTCGCCGGCGCGTTGCGCAGCGAGCCACTCTCGGTGCGAAGATCCCTGGCAGGAAAGCACATCCTCCTCATCGGGGGCACAGGTTTTATTGGCAAGGTTTGGCTGGCTGACATCCTGACGAAGGTCCCTGACGTTGGGAAGATCTACCTCCTCATCCGGAGGCAGCGCTCCGCCACTTCGGTGCGGCGATTCGAGAAGATCATTGAGGAGTCGCCCGTATTCGAGGCTTTCCACGAGCGTTACGGCAGCGGCCTGGGCAGCTTCATGCGGGAGCGGGTGGAAGTTGTCGAAGGAGACGTCAGCCAACCCGGACTTGGCCTGGACAAAGCTACGCGCGCTCGCCTGGCGGCGCGCCTCGACCTGGTCATCAACAGCGCCGGCCTGACGGATTTCAATCCCGACTTGCGCACGGCGCTGGCCATCAACGTGGATGGCATGATGCACCTCGCCGGGTTCGTCCGGGAGTGCCAGCACGCCGCTCTCCTCCACCTCTCCACCTGCTTCGTGGTGGGATTCCGCGACGGCCGGGTGAAAGAGGAACTGGTTTCGAACTACACGCCAATCTCAGCATCCGATTTCGATGCCGAACGCGAACGCCAGTCGCTCCACGACCTGGTTCGGGAGATCGAGCAGCGCGCCGAAAGCCCCGAGGTCGCAGACGAGCTGAGAAAACAGGCCCTCGAGAAGGCCACGGCGAGCAAGACCATGGCCGAGACTTCGCTCGACCACCAGGTTCGCAAGAACCGCCTGCGCTGGGTACGCGCCCAGATGGTGGAGGCGGGCATGCGCCGAGCCCGGCAGCTCGGCTGGCCGAACACCTATTGCTTCACCAAAAGCCTGGGCGAGTCATTGCTGGCGAAGTTGGCCGCCGGACTTCCCCTGGCGGTGGTGCGGCCTTCCATTACCGAGACCTCCACCCACGAGCCTTTTCGCGGCTGGAACGAAGGTGTCACTACCTCTGCGCCGCTGTCGTACCTTTCGGCCGGTTACTTCCGCCAGCTCCCTTCGAACGCGCGCAAGTGCCTGGACGTCATTCCCGTGGACCTGGTCGCGCGCGGGATGACCCTGATCGCTGCGGCGCTGGTGGAGCGGAGGCACGAGCCCCTCTACCAGTTGGGGACTTCGGCCTGCAATCCTTGCGATATGGGACGCACGATCGAATTGACCGGCCTGGCCCACCGCAAACACCTGCGCGCCCAAGGCGGGCTGGAAAACCAGATTCGCCTCCGGTTCGATACGATCCCGGTTTCGAAGCGGCGCTTCCGGACCTTTTCCGCTCCGGGCCAGAAAGCCATGATCCGCGCCCTGCGACGGCTCAGTTCGCCGATTCCATTTGCGTATTCTTCGCTCGTGCGGAAGGAACGGGATTTGGAACGCGTGGAGAAACTCATCGAGCTGTACGAACCCTTTATCCTGCAAAACGTGTACGTCTTCGAGGCTGAGAATGTCGAGATGCTTTCCGCCCTCCTGCCTCCCGACGAACAGGCGACCTTTGGCTACGACGCCCACGCCCTCGACTGGTGGGATTACTGGATCAACATTCATATCCCGGCATTGCGGCGGTGGACTTATCCGCTGATCGAAGGGCGTCCGCTGGAGGCCCGAACGGCTCGCCCTTTCAGTCTTGACGTCCGGTCGGAAGGGGCGGCAAATTAGATAGTACGAGAGGTGAGAGGCGGAATCGGGAACCGAATATTGCAGCGGGCACGTTAGCCTGAGAGGCTGGCGAGAGCGGCTCTCTCATCGTTGAACGGGTTGAGGATGTCATTCAGGCGGGACATTTCCAGTGCACGCTTCACTTGGGGCGAAGGCGCGTAGAAGATGCACTTGGCTCCCTTGGATTCGGCCATGGTGAAAGCGCCCACCAGCGCCCCAATCCCGGAGCTGTCAATAAAAGGGACGCCCGTCAAGTTGACAACAATGTTCTTCTCGCCGGCCTCAAGCACCTCTTGGAAATTGTCGCGGAAGGATTCGATCGCTTCCCCCAGGCCAAGCCGGCCTTTCAGATCAAGGATGGTCGCGTTTTCGAGCTTGCGAGAAATGACCGACAAGGGATTCCCTGCTCTTCCTAAAGTCTCAGCCTGGAAAGTTCCCAAAGCGATGCGCACAAATATATATCCTGCCCCAGGAAAATCAAGCGGATAACCTGAAGCGAGGGTGACCTGCAGGATCGGCGCATCCGGGATAGGCTGCCGAGGCATAACTCGTCGGAGGCAAGAACTCACTTCTCGCCCGGTCGCCAGGCGTGGGATTCGGGCTCGCCTCCCCGGGCGGGGTGGCGGATTCGCGCTCATACGATGACTGTTAACTCCTGTATTATCAATGTGTTGACTCGGCTCCTGGCATTCCGACCTCCCCCTTTCACTCCTCGGTCCCCTCTCGCCCGCGTACTTAAGTACCGGTACCCGCGTGCCATTGCTCAGCGCCCTGACCCATCAGAGAATAGCGCCATGAGTGAGGGAGATACACCGAGTTGGTTGCGCCAAGAGAGGATGGAAGACATGATCGAGACACGAACCATTGACGAGACAGCCGTAGAGCCGTGCCCGGAGTGTGGTTGGGTCAAATTCAATCCCCATTGCCCGGAGTGCAATGACGTCAGGGAGCAATGCCTGCTGATGGGGACGGGAATCGAAGGTATCGACATGTAGGGCGTCCGGCCCGGCGCTCGACTTGGCGCCAATTCGCCATTCGTGGCATCACTCGGGCGGGCTCCATTGATGGCCGGAGATTTCAAGGTAGGCGCACCGTTTCAGATGTCCTCGCGGTTGATTAGTTACACCCGGCTTACTAACGGGGAGCGCCGCGAACATTCGGTTGGGAAGGAAGAGCACCTCCAAGGTTGATTGCCCTTGGTGGTGCTCTTGGCTTTTGAGGGGCGGCCGAGCAGCAATTCCATTCGATCGGGCGGAAGACGGAGCGCAGAGAGTCACCGGACGTGGCGAGCGGCGCTTGACAATATGCAAATCCCAGTTCCGCCTGTGGTATAGACAGTCGGCGGAGGCGCCATGCAAACTTCGGCATCAAAAAAGGTGGCGGCTGGGCTTGTCCTGGCACTGCCAGTGCTCCTGGTGTTGGATTATCTCCAATACCGGTTGGGCGATAACTGAAAAAGGAAATTCTGCCTTAAACTGAAGCAAAAAATTCGTTGCTATTTCGAACATACCCAAACAAATCTGGTGCCAGCCCAACCTGTCTGGCGTTGATAAAGGAAGGCGCCCACTGTACAATCGCAAAGCTGAATCGGAAATTCCAGTCCAGACATGAACGGCAAAAGGAGAAAGATCATCGTCGGTGTACTGACGATCGTCGTCGGTCTTCCGGTGGCGTTGGTGGTGACGGCTGTAGTGTGGTTTTCCTGGGAGGGCGAGACCAATGGAACCGTGGTCACGTCGGGTCAGACGCGCAAGTATTTGCTGTACGTGCCGAAAACCTACCAGCGGTCCAAGCCAACGCCCTTGGTCATCAGCTTGCACGCCGCGGCGTTACGGCCGGCGGCCGAAATGGAAATAAGCCGGTGGAACGAGTTGGCCGATGAGCACGGTTTTATTGTCGTCTACCCGTCGGGAAGTGAACTTCCAAGAGTCTGGCCCATGGGGCCACGTAGTCTGGGACGGGACGTCAGATTCATTTCCGATTTGA
>CAZTHM010000310.1:0-4842 GCA_964613505.1 uncultured Acidobacteriota bacterium
CAGCGCCGAAACTTTGCCTCACATCAAACGTGTCTCGCGTATCAAGCACGCCATCCTAGAGAAGTACCTGTCGTCTTGGGCGACTATTCTCGGGTCGGCGAATCGACGCCTCAACTACTTTGACTGCTTTGCTGGACCGGGGCGGTACGAGTTTGGGGGAGAGGCAGTAGATGGGTCGCCAGTAATCGCCGTAAGGGCCGCCAAGGAGTTTCTTACCACTCGTCCAAATCATAGTTGGAACGTGCTTCTCACCGAAAAGGGCAAACCAACAGTGGAGCAGCTAGAGCGTCATCTTGAGCCGCTGAAGCCTTACCCGAGAAATCTGAATGTCGACCTATTGCCTGAAGACAGCAAGACGTTCATTCCCGATCTGCTGAAAAAGATTCCTTCGATTGCGCCATCCTTCTTCATGATTGACCCTTACGGGCATCCTCTCTCGCTTCGGGTCATCAATGACATCCTCTCAAGGCAACGGACCGAAGCCCTCGTCACACTGATGTGGTATCGCATCAACATGGATTTGGGTAATCCGACAGTACAGGCAAATGTGGACCGCCTTTTTGGCGACCAAGAGTGGCGTCAACAGCCGTTCATGGCGCAGACGGGTGTCGCCCGTGAGAAGGGGTTCGTTGACTACTTCATTTCCAGGCTTGAGGCCAAGTACGTTCTGCCCTTCAGGATTGGCTATGACCCTGAAGACAAGGTGAAGGGGGAGCGGACGAAGTACTACCTGCTGCACGCAAGCAATCATCCGAGCGCAGTCCTCTTGATGAAGGAGGTCATGTGGCCCCTCGGGGATGAAGACGGGACGTTTGATTTCTCCGGCGAGGCCCAGGGAGTGCTTATCTCGCGCACACCGCAAGCGGACGAACTTCGAGACATCTTGCTGCGTGTCTTCGCGGGCCGCGAAGCTGCGTTTGAAACGATTCGTGAAGAAACGTGGAGCCTGCCTTTCATCGAAAAGCACTATCGCGGCGTTATCCAAAGTATGAGAGCTGGTGGAACCGTGACCGTCACCCCCGTAACATCGAAAAAGGGTGGGCTACGGGGAAAAGACTTAGTACGGTTTCCTATGACGGTTTCGCCTGCGGGCGAGAAAGGATAGGTTAGGAGAACCCCGATGAGTGTCCAGTCAAGCATCGAATGGACCGACGCTACCTGGAACCCGGTCCGCGGCTGCACCAAGATCAGCCCGGGGTGCAAGCATTGCTATGCCGAGACGTTTGCTGAGCGCTTCCGCGGGGTAAAGGGGCACCCTTACGAGCAAGGTTTTGACCTGCGCCTGGTTCCGGAAAAACTGGTCGAGCCTTTCAACTGGCGCTCCCCAAAGCTGGTGTTCGTGAATTCGATGAGCGACCTCTTTCATGCGGGTGTGCCGGATGACTACATCGAAGCCGTTGCACGGGTTATGGTCAGCGCCAATTGGCACACCTACCAAGTGCTCACGAAAAGATCGAATCGCCTGCGAGACCTATTGAAGACCAGGCTTCGGTTCGCTGCCGAACAGCCGCACATCTGGTGGGGCGTTAGCGCCGAGGACCGGGAGTACGGAGTTCCACGGATTGGCCACCTTCAAGAAGCGCCGGCGAAAGTCAGATTCCTATCAATTGAACCGCTGCTCGAAGACCTCGGCGAGATAGACTTCGCGGGCATTCATTGGGCCATTGTTGGGGGTGAGAGCGGTCCGGGAGCTCGTCCATTGAAGAAGGAATGGGTGATTTCTATTCGCAACCAGTGCCGTGGGGCAAGGGTCCCATTTTTCTTCAAACAATGGGGCGGAGTTAGGAAGCACAAGTACGGACGTTTGCTGGAAGGGCACAGCTACGATGAGTATCCCGCGCGAGTGGCCCGGCCTGTTCCCAGCCGCTCGGTGTGCCAGGAGTTGGCCCAATCGCTAGGGGACGTCCTCCAGAACTGGTTCACCGGTCGGCAGCTGGTTCAGATCTCCGCAACGTAACTCACTCCCGCTTCCCCCGCATGTTCAACCGCCAATAATCCAGCGTGAACGGCGGCGTGTCCCCGGCCGCCTGTGTCACCAGCGCTTCCAAGAACTCCTCGCGCCGCGTTTCTTCGCTGATGGCGGCGAGATACGGGCGCACCACGACGGTGCGCGCGAACTGGCGGAAGGCGTCGGCGCCGTCGAGGGTGATGGGCGCCTCTTCCAGCCCCGTCTCGACTTCGCTGAAGCCGGCGGCGCGCAGGCGCTCGGCGGTCTCTTCCGGCGAGGTGTAGTTCCACGGGTTCCTCCAGTCGCGGAAGAACGGGGCAAAGCGGGGCTCGCGCATGAGCTGGTAGCTGCGCCCGCGGATGCGCTCGAGGTTCGGCCCGCCGCCGCACTGCGCTACCAGGCGGCCACCCGGCTTCAGCGCGCGATGAATCACGCGGAAGAGCCGCGCGTGGTCGGGGATCCAGTGGAAGGTCGCGGTGCTGAAGGTGAGGTCGGCGGCGGATTCGAGCTCAAGGTCGAGGAGGTCGCTCTCGATCAACGTGACGCGCTCGCCGAAGCGCGCGAGTTGCTCCCGCGCGGTGGCGATCATGCTGGGCGAGGCGTCCACGGCAATGACGCGTCCGCGCGGCAACCGCGCAGCGAGCTCAGCGGTCAGGCGTCCGGGGCCGCAACCCAGGTCGAGGGCGCACTCGTCGCCGCGCAACTCGGCGGAATCGAGCACGCGCATGCCCCAGCCGAACTGCGGGTCGCTCAACCGCTGGTAGGCGGCGCCGTCCCAGTCGTGGGGGGAAGAGGTCACAGGTGGAGGCGATTCCTTTGCCACGGATTTACACAGATGCTCGCGGATTATAAGCGTAGAGACGCAGCATGCTGCGTCTCTACCACCCGGAGCCGTGCCCCTCCGAAAGAGATACCTTCGGTTTTCTTAGATCCGCGCCCATCCGCGTGAATCCGCGGTATGCGTCGCCGGGCTACTTCTTTATTTCCGCCGTCCAGTTCACCACCAGGGTGAGAGGCGTGGCGGTATCTTCAGGCATGTAGTTCACCAGGAAGCGCTGGCCGTCGGGGGTAACGTCGTAGGCCATGCCCAGGGCGGGCGAGCTCAAGCGGAAGAGCGGGCGGGCGGCGCCCACCTGGAACTCGGAGGCTTGCGGGCTGACCTCGACTGCGGTCAGCATCTGGTCGTTGGCCCAGTAGTAAAGCTCCTTGCCGTCGCGGCGCCAGGTGGCCGAGTCCCCGCCGTTGGTGGTGACTTGCCAGCGCCCGCCGCCGCCAGGGAAGGGCGCCACATAGACCTCCGACCGTCCGGAGTCGTTGGAGGTGTAGGCGAGCCAGCGGCCGTCGGGGGAGAGGCGCGCGCTGAAGACATTGTTCTGGGGCGACTGGGGTTGGGCGACGGGAAAGGGCTTCTTGTCGCCGGTCAACGGCAGCGCCCAGACCGCATTCCCGGTGGGCCCGGAGGCGCGCTCGTAAACCAGGTAGCGCCCGTCCGGCGACCACTGGGGATAGGCCAGGCCAACGCGGCTCTCGGCCGCCAACACCAGCTCGTCCCCTCCCGTGCCATTGGCGGCCTTGGCGTGTACGGAACCGCCGATCGCGGCGCCGGCCGCGGGCCCGGAGAAAGATGTGAACGCCACTCGGGAGCCGTCCGGCGACCAGGAGGGGAAATTGTGGGTGGCGTCGTCAAAGGTCAGTCGCGTCTTGGTGCCGCGGCCCAGGTCGAAGACCCAGATGTTGGTGAGGGGATCTCCCGCGGTCACCGCCAGCCGTTTCCCGTCGGGGGAGAGGCGGGGATCGGAGTAGCGCTCGCGCTCGCTCACCCGGCTCAGTTGCTTGCCGGTGCGGTCGAACCACACCAGCTCGGTTCCCAGCCGCGCGCTGCCGCCCTGGTAGGCCAGGATGCCGTTCTCGGAGACGGTGAACAGGCTGCGCCACACTCCGGAGTCGTACTGCACCTTCTCCGCCACCGGGACAGCCTCGCCGGAGAGCACTCCCCGGCTGGGATCGAAGGGCTGGGCCACCAGAACGGCCTGCGACTGGAACAGCAGATAGCCCAAAGCGTACTGGGCTCCGCCTTCGGTGGCCGCCAGAAGCTTCGACTCCTTGCCGTCGCGCGAGCCAAAGTAGATGCCGTTCTGCTCGCGCGCCCCGCCGGAGTGGTTGGTGGCGAGATAGACAAAGTGCTTCCCGTCAGGCATGAAGAACGGCCAGCGGTGGGTGGTGTGCTTGGTCGTGTCGAGCTTGGTGACCTGGACGGGGCGGCCGCCCGCGGCGCCGATCCGGTAGAGAGCATCGCGAAAGTCGGGAGTGAAAACGATGACGTCGTCGCTGCCCCAGGCCCCGCCGCGAGGATTGGGGGCATCCGCCAGCGTGGTGACCGGTCCGCCCGAGGCGGAGATCTTCTTCAGCTTGCCCTCGGCGAAGAAAGCAATATAGCGGCTGTCCGCCGACCAGAAGGGAAAGAAGGCGCCGTCCGTGCCGTCCAGATGCTGGGCGTTGTCGCTGTCCAGCTGGCGCACCCACAGGGCCTTGGGGCTGTCGGCGGTGTGAGCGGAAAACACCAGGCGGCGGCCGTCGGGAGAGAGCACCGGCGGCCCGGCATAATCGCCGGTGAAATCGAAGACCGCTTTATCGGGCGGCGGGATCAGCGCATGGATGACCGGCGCGGGCCGAGTGGCGACCACGAAGTATGCGACCGCGAATGCGAGGGCGGCGAGCGACGCCACCACGGCGATGACTGAGGCCAGGCGGAACTTCATCTTCCGCGCCCGGGCTTCGGGCGCCGGCACGCCGGCCTGCGAACCGCCCTCGGCGATCCAACGCAGCTCGGCGGCCAGGTCACTGGCCGACTGCCAGCGCTCGTCCGGATCTTTCGCCAGGCAGCGCTTCACGAT
>CAZTHM010000311.1:0-4832 GCA_964613505.1 uncultured Acidobacteriota bacterium
CTTACGTGCAGGAGCACACCGACCTGATCGCCAGCATCCGCGCCGGCAAGCCGGAGAACGAACTCAAGGAAGGCACGGAGAGCACGCTGACGGCCATCATGGGACGCATGGCGGCCTACACGGGCAAGCTGGTCACCTGGGAACAGGCGCTCAATTCGGAAGAGAGCCTGGTGCCCGCCAATCTCGACTGGAACATGTCGCTGCCGGTTCCACCCGTGCCCATGCCGGGCCAGACCGAGTTGCGTTAAAACCTCGCCGCCGGATTCACCCTCCGGCGGCAGGCCAGATTTCTGTCCGCCCGCCCAGCCAAAGCGGGCATATGAAGTGATAAATCATGTTGTCTAGTATTACTTAATAAAAGGATGGAGGTCATTATCATGCCTGAACCGAAGCAAGGGGAAATCATTACGCCATCGCGGCGCGAATTCATCCGTAAGTCCGCCGTGGCGGTAGGAGGAGCGGTCGCGTCCGGACTGGGTTTTATTCCCGCCGTGCACGCGGCCGGCAGTGATGCAATCCGTGTAGGTCTGATTGGCTGTGGCGGGCGGGGAACGGGCGCCGCGACCGACGTGGCCAACGCCGATCCGGGCGTCAAGATTGTTGCCCTGGCGGACGCCTTCAAAGACCGCCTCGAAAGCAGCCGGGAGGAACTCAAGAAGGAAATCGGGGACAAGCTCGACGTGCCCGATGACCGCTGCTTTGCGGGCTTCGACGCGTGCGAGAAGCTTCTCGCCAGCGACGTCAACTACGTGATTCTGGCAACCCCGCCGGGCTTCCGTCCCATGCAACTCAAGGCCGCGGTGGCGGCGGGCAAGCACATCTTTGCGGAAAAACCGGTGGCCGTTGATAGCCCGGGTGTTCGCACCTGCCTGGAAGTTTACGAGCAGGCGAAAGCCAAGGGGCTCGGCATCGCCGCCGGCACACAGTACCGGCACAGCACCGCCCACCGGGAAACCATCCAGCGGCTCCACGATGGCGCCATTGGCGATATCGTCGCGGCGCGCGCCTACTTCAACACCGGAGCGCTCTGGGTGAAGCCGCGCCAGCCTGGCTGGACCGACATGGAATACCAGATGCGCAACTGGTACTACTTCACCTGGCTGTGCGGCGACCACATCGTCGAGCAGCACATCCACAACCTCGACGTGGTGAACTGGGCCCTGCGCGCCCACCCGGTTCGCTGCGTGGGCGTGGGCGGGCGGCAGGTTCGCACCGGCCCGGACTACGGCCACATCTTCGACCACTTCGCCATTGACTACGAGTTCGAGAACGGCTCGCGCATGATGAGCATGTGCCGCCAGATGGACCGCTGCGAGAACAGCTCCTCCGAGGGTTTTGGCGGGACCAAAGGCACTTGCACCATCCTGCCCTTCCGGAAACTGACAATCACCGGCCCAAAGGCCTGGACCTTCGCGGGAGAGGAAAATAAGCCGTATATCGCGGAGCACGCAAACCTGATTGCGAGCATCCGCGCCGGCAAGCCCATCAACGAGCTCAAGAACGTTACCGAAAGTTCGCTGACCGCCATCATGGGCCGCATGGCCGCCTACACGGGCAAGCTCGTCACCTGGGAGCAAGCGCTGAATTCAGAAGAAAACCTGATGCCGGCCACGCTCGATTGGAACGCCCCGCTGCCCACTCCGCCGGTTGCCGTGCCGGGTCAGACGGAGTTGCGGTGAAATAGGCGTGTCCGACGCCGCTCGCTGTCCCGTGAAAAAGCGCGGGGGAGACTACGGCTTGCGGGCGCGCCGCAAGAGTTGAGACTTGTGTTTCGGGTCGAGCCGCGCCAAGCGCTCGGGTTGGCAGAGGAGGTAGACGGTCAGCGCCGCCTCGCGCAGGTGCTCCAGACAATTGGGGCAGTTGCGCGCGAGATGCTCCTCGACGGCGGCCAGATCCTCTCGGCACAGCGTGCCGAGCAGGTAGAGCTCGAACAGATCTTCTAGATATTGGCAGCCCATGTTCCTGTGACGGCGCGAAGCCTGTGCCGGAGAAAACGCATTCCGGCGCGCAGGCCGGACTTCACTTTCCCCAGCGGCTCGCCGAGCTTCGCGGCGATTTCCTCTTCCGTGTAACCTTCAAAAACGGCAAGCTCCAGCGCCTCGCGCTGGGGCTTGGGAAGTTGATTCAGAACTTTCTTCAGCAACTCGCGCCGCGCATCCAAGCGTGCGAT
Source organism: uncultured Acidobacteriota bacterium (assembly GCA_964613505.1). Classification (GTDB taxonomy): domain Bacteria; phylum Acidobacteriota; class Terriglobia; order UBA7540; family UBA7540; genus CAZTHM01. The sequence goes on from CAZTHM010000311.1 coordinate 2,171, forward strand.
GGCCTCGGGGCTCGGCAGCCAGGAAAATGACGAATCAACCAGGTCGGCCTGATTCCCAGAAAGCGCCGGCAGTTTCGGCTGTGCGCGCCGCAGTTCCACCGCCGTGGTGCGCGCGGCGATAAACAACCAAGCCGCAACGCTGCCCCCTTCGCTTGGGTAGCGAGAAGCTTCGTTCCAGACGCGCAGGAAGACCCGGTCGAGGACTTCTTCCGCCGCGCCACGGTCCGGAAGAATCCTCTGCAGCATCCCGAGCAGCGGCGGCGCAAAGCGCGTGTAAAGTTCGCCGAGAGCTTCCGCGTCGTGGCGCGCAACCCTGGCCACCAAGGACTCGCTGGTTTGGTCCTGAGTCATCTCATCCCATCGTTCAGCACGGGCCTCAATGCGCCGCCTCGCACCTCGCTGCCCCGAGTGATTCTATCCTAAAGCGGTGTGTCAGCAGCCGACAATCCCGCGCCGAGCGCGCCGTCAACGATCTGTTGATGCCAGCGATAAAGAGAATCGATTGGACAGAAACGGGAGGGGCGGATAGAAGTAATAGCGTATCCCGCGCGTGTATTGGGCCGTGTCGAGAAGACCTTGCCCCCAAGTCTTCCGGCGCGCGCCGATGCGGGATGGGATGTCCTCCCATGAGCCCTTCGAGGGCGCACCCTCGAGGGGCTCATTCATTGATGCAGTGTTTTTGCTTGAGCCCACCGAGACTACGAGCCCTTCAGCGCGTCCTTCGAGATAACCGCGTGCTTAATCTTTTTGCGCTTCCATGTATAGGTAATATGAACGTCTCCGTTCGATGATTGGATAACAGCGGGATAACTGAATTCGCCGCTCTCGGTCTCAAGCTGGGCGAACGGCGTCCAGGTTTCGCCGCCGTCCGAGGACATCGCCACACTCAAGGGAGTGCGTTCGCGAGTCGAGTGGTTGTACACCATCAGGATGCGGCCGTCCGCGAGCCGCACGCTGTCGATTCCGGCGTTGGGATTGGGGAGATTGGTCGGCCGCGCGGGGCTCCACGCCCGCCCGCCATCGGATGAGTCCGCCGTGTAGATGAAGCCCTGTCGCGAACGCATGAACGCGCGCAGACGCTCGGGCGCAATTTCCACGAGCGTCGGTTGAATCAAGCCGAAGGGTTCGCCGGGAATGGCGATGGGGCCGTGCTTCGTCCAGGTTTTGCCTTCATCGCTGCTGCGCTCGACCCAAGCCGTCCAACTGCGATAACTCTCGACGGAAGTGCCGGCGACGATGTCGCCATTATCCAATCGAATCGGCTTGTTTTTGATGGGGCCGAGAAGGCCCGCCGGAAGCGGCGTGGCTTCGGACCAGGTTTTTCCGCCATCCGCAGAGGTCTTGTATGCTCCGGTCCACCTTTCCGGCGAAGGTCCGAACTTGTAAAAGAGCCAGAGGCGATTGTCGCGCCCGCGAAAAAGCACGGGGTTCCACGCCGGCACGCCCACCTCGTGCGCCACGGACTGCGGCTCGGACCACTTCCCGGCGGAGAGCCGCGACATCCAGATCGCGACGTCTTTCGCGCCTTCCTCAGCGCCGCCGAACCATGCAGCCAGGAAATCTCCGTCCGCGGTCTCGACGATCGTCGAGGCGTGGCAGGACGCAAACGGCGCCCGCTCGAAAATGAACTCGGAGCGCACCTCGGCTCCAGCCATATACACAGGAACCCAGAGAAGTGCGATGAGAATTCTCACAGTCGTTAGCGTGCGGTAGCGCCGCTCTATGAGCGGCGAAATCACCAAGCGCCGGTCCCCGCCGTGCGGGGCAGGCTCCGACCGGCGCTACAGCCGCGTCCTCACCCCTTGATCGCCTTCCCCGCCGGGTTCCATGTAGCGACCGTCTTTTTGAAGTACGCGTGGTTCGCCATGTGGCACGCGATGGCGGTGTTATTTCCAAAACTCGCGTCCTCAACCACGGGCGTGCGGGTGCGCACGGCGTTGAAAAACGTGTACAGATGCTCGCGCGTCTCGTTGTAGCCCGGCGGCACGGTGTAGCGCGTGCCTTCCACCGTCTGCGCGTCGTGCTTGTAGGGATTCTCGTCCCGCCACTTGGCAAGGTACTCGTCGCGGAGTTTCTTCGGCCACGTTCCCGACAGGAAGCTCGAACCGTGATCCCGTCCATCCTGGGGCGCGAACGAAAGTTCGTTGTTGACGATTTCGAGCAGTCCCCGCGTGCCCATAAAGCGCGTGACGTCCGGCGTCTCGGTATTGAGCGTCACCCGCATGAACGCCTGGAATTTCGGGTAATCGTACACGCAGGCGTGAACGTCGGGCACGTCGCGGCCATCTTTCCAACGGTAGAGCCCGCCGGAAGCGAGGGCGCGCTCGGGGGGCGCGGTGATGCCGGCGACAAAATGAATTCCAGTGAGCAGGTGAACGAACAAGTCCCCCGCCACGCCGGAGCCATATGCTTGCCAGCATCGCCAGCGCTGATAATGCATCGGATTGAATGGAACCTTGGGCGCGGTGCCCAGCCAGGTGTCCCAGTCGAGCGTCTGGGGCGAAAGGTCGGGCGGGATGGGATATTGCCAGGCGCCGCTCGGCTCGTTGCGGCCCATGTAGGCTTCTACCAGGCAAACGTCACCCAATAAACCTTTGTCGAAATACTCTTTGGCCTTTGCGTAAACCACCGAGCTCGGCCGCTGGCTGCCCACCTGCACGAT
>CAZTHM010000312.1:0-4820 GCA_964613505.1 uncultured Acidobacteriota bacterium
AAAAGGCCCTAGGCTTGCACAAGCTCCTTGTGCCTCTGCATTGGGAGACCGGACAAAAAGGTCTTGCGGCGCGTGAACCCGCGGCCGCCTGAATTGGCCCGTTTCCAAACGTACCGCTATAAGGAGCGGACCCCATGGCCACTCTTCAGACCCCGCCCATCCCGGAAAAACCGGGCCCGCTTTTCCCCGAAATCGCCGGCGCGGAGGACAAGTTCCGCACCTGCATTCAATGCGGCGTATGCAGCGGCTCTTGTCCCATGGGCGGCTTCATGGATTACTCGCCCCGCAAAGCGGTGAAGATGCTGCTTGATGGCCGCTTCAGCGAGGTGGTGGGGAGCAACACGCCCTGGCTGTGCGTGTCGTGCCACACCTGCGCGGTGCGCTGCCCGAGCCAACTGGCGATTTCTGACGGCCTGTTCCCCGCGCTACGCGCGGCTGTGATGACGGAGGGAAGGCCCATCGACCAGGACCTCCAGAAGGCGCTACAGAACACCTACCTCTACGGCAACCCGATGGGCATCTCGCCCAAGAAGCGCGGCGATTGGACGAAGACGGCCGGCGTGCCCGTGCCGGTCATCTCGCAACTGAAACGGCCGGTGGATGTGCTCTGGATTGTGGAATGTAATCCGTCCTTCGAACCTCGCGGGCAACAAATCTCCCGACTGCTGGCACGCATTCTGAATGCGCTGGGTGTGGATTTTGCCATCCTGGGCCACGAAGAACGCTGCCTGGGCGATTGCGAGTGGCTGGCGGGTGAGCGCGGCCTGTTCGAAATGCTCATCGAGCGAAACATTGAGACCCTCAACAAGTACAAGTTCCGCGAAATCATCATGACCGACCCGCACTCCTACCGCACGCTGCTCAACGTCTATCCGGCACTGGGAGGACGGTACAACGTCCAGCCGGTGGTGGCGTTCTTGGCCGAGCGGCTCGGTCAATTCAAGCCCATGCTCAAGAAGAAGGTTAACGCTACGGTGACCTATCATGACTCCTGCTGCCTGGGCAGGAAGACGGGCCATTACGACGAGCCGCGTGCGCTGCTCCAGGCGATCCCGGGCGTGAAACTCGTCGAGATGATTCAAAACCGCGAGTCCAGCCTCTGTTGCGGCGGGGGAGCAAGCACCATCTATCTCGACCGCTTCATCCAGGAGCGCGTCCCCGATCGCTTGGCGGACCGGCGCGTACAGCAAGCGGCGGCAACGAAGGCCGAGACCCTGGCCGTGGCCTGTCCGTATGAGCCGTCACGCTTCGAGGACGCGGCGAAGATTACAGGCCTCGAGGGGAAGCTGGTTGTGCGAGACATCATCGAATTGCTGGCCGAGTCCATGGAACTCGTCTGAAGGAGGAAGGGACCATGAATATCGCCGTGCTCACCAAACAGGTCCCCGATCTGGTGGAAGGGGTGGAGCTCGACGCCACCGGCAAGGGCGTCGATCCCGATTCCATCCGCTACATCCTGAGTGAATCGGACGACCACGCGTTGGAAGAGGCGCTGCTGCTGAAGGAACGCGTCCAGGCGCACGTCGAGGTTTTCTCGCTCGAGACGGGCGAAGCGCGCGATACTTTGTGCACCGCGCTCGCCAAGGGCGCCGACCGTGTGGTCATGATTCAGACCGGGCTCGATGCGCCGCCGGACAATCACACCACGGCCAAGCTCTTCGCGTCGCTTTTCCGCGATCAGCATTTTGACCTGATTCTGACTGGCGTGCGTGCCATCGACGACCTGGACGGGTCGCTCGGCGGATTGCTCGCCGGTTTCCTGGACGTTCCTTATGTGGGCTTGGTGCGCAAGGTCGAAGTCGCCGATGGCGCCGTGGTGGTCGAGAAGGAATATCCGGGAGGCTTTGCCGCGGAACTGGAAGTGAAGCTCCCCGCCGTGCTGGGCATCCAAGCCGCCGAGCAGCCGCCGCGTTACGTGCCCGTCAGCCGGCTGCGCCAAGTGATGAAAACGGCCAAAGTGGACGAGCAGGAGGCCGCACCGACCGGAACTCAACCCCTCTCGGTCGAACGGATGTTCAAACCGCAAGAAGGCGCCGGGGCGAAGATGCTTTCCGGACGCCCGGAGGAGATCGCCCGCCAGATCGCCGGCCTCCTCGCGGAAAAACGCTTGGTGAGGTGACCTATGAAACAGGATATCTGGGTTGTCGCCGAACATTTTCAGGGACGCTTGACCGACATCACGTTCGAGCTCCTGGGCAAAGGCCGTGAGTTGGCGCAGGCCGTGGGCGCGAAGCTGGCTGTGGTGCTCATCGGACACGATGTGGCGCGGTTCACGCCGGAACTCGGGGCCGCCGACGGAGTGTATGTGATCGACCGGCCGGAGCTCCGCGAGTTCGCTGCCGATACCTACGGGGCGCTGCTGGAGGCAGGCTTGAAAGATGCGCAACCAAGGCTGGTGTTGCTGGGGAGCACTTCCGTCGGCCTCGACTTGCTCAGCTTTGTTTCCGCCTCCGCCAATCTACCGTGCATCGACAACTGCACCCAGCTGGGGCTGAAAGAGGGCGCGCTGATGGCCACCAGCCAGATTTACGGAGGCAAGATCTTCGCCGAAGTGACTCTCCCCGCAACCACCACGCTCGTGGCCGTGGTGCCGGGTGCCTTTCCTGTTGAGCCGGGGAAGGTGAGCGGGCAGCCCGTGGTCATCTCACCGCCGCTCGCCCCGGAGCACCCTGCGGTTCGAACCGCCTTTCGCAAGTGGATTGAACCTCCGCCGGGTGATGTGGACATCACCAAGGTCTCGGTGCTGGTCTCCGTCGGTCGCGGCATCAAGAGCGCAGAGAATGTTGCCCAGGCACAGGAATTGGCGGATCTCCTCGGGGGCGCGGTCAGCGGCTCCCGTCCCGTCATCGATCAAGGCTGGTTGCCCAAGACCCGCCAAGTCGGGAAATCGGGCATGACCGTGAAGTCCAAACTCTATCTGGCGCTCGGCATCAGTGGCGCGCCCGAGCACGTGGAAGGGATGAAGGGTGCGGAGTTGATTGTCGCGATCAACACCGACCCGCGCGCACCCATCTTCAGTGTCGCCCACTACGGGGCGGTGGCCGATCTGTTCGACGTGCTCACCCCGTTGACGAAGGAAATCAAAGCGAGGCAGGGTTCCCGTGCCGCCTGAAACTCCAACGCGTGAAGTCTTCGCCGGGTTTGGCCTGACATCAGAAGTCTTTTTCTATGTCCTGGCTGCTCTGACCCTGCTTGCCTTCTTCTGGGGGATTTACTCCCGGGTGCGCAAATACCGCCGGGGACGCGCGGAGAATCGCTTCGATCACTTGGGCCGGAGAATCCTCCACGCGCTGCAAGTGGTGGCACGGAATGCCACGGTCACCCGCAACGACCGGTACGCCGGGTTGGGCCACCTGGCGATCATGTGGGGTTTTATCGTCTTGGCCCTCGGCACTGCCATCCTCACCATCGACTATGATTTGGTGAGGCCCATCGACCATACCTGGCGCTTCTGGAAAGGCGACTTCTACCTTTGGTACTCCCTGGTGCTGGATCTCTTTGGCGTTCTGCTCATCGTGGGGGTCCTGATGATGGCGGCGCGCCGGAAGTTTTTCCGCCTCCCCCAACTCGATTACGCGCGCGCCGACGCCCAGGGGACGGTTTACGACCGCGGCTTGTACGTCTGGGATGATTGGATTTTCCTGGGCCTGCTGTTCTTCGTGGCCGTGACCGGTTACCTGGCGGAGGGGCTGCGGATCATCCAGGGGTGGCCGGATTTCGAAGTCCGGTGGTCACCCTTGGGGGCGGCAACCGCGGCGCAACTGGCGTACCTGGGTATCTCCCCGGCGCGGGCGGCGGCTTCTCATTTTTATGCCTGGTGGGTACACGCCATTCTCGCTTTGGGCGTGGTGGCTTACATTCCCTATTCCAAGGCGTTCCATGGGGTGGTCGATTTCTTCAACTTGGTCTTCCACAACGAGGCTTCTGCGCGGCGCCTGCCCGAGCCTCCGCCCGAGGCCGCCACGGCGGGGTACAACCGCCTCGAGGACTTCACTTGGAAAGAACTCCTCTCGCTCGATGCGTGCACACGCTGCGGGCGCTGCCATGCGGCGTGCCCGATCCAAGCCTCGGGCATGCCATTTTCACCGCGCGATTTGATCCTCGATTTGCGCGAGTACGCGGACGCGCTGGCCATCGGGTCACGCGCGCGGCTGGACCAGCAGCGCGTCAAGGAAGATGGCCGCAAGATCCTGTTCGGCGCGCGCGTGGCCGCGATTGACGGCTTGAGCGTCGCTGGGGGCTTGATCAAGCCCGATTCGCTGTGGCCTTGCACGACCTGTATGGCGTGCCAGGATGTTTGCCCGGTGGGCGTCGAGCACGTGCCCATGATTGTTCAGTTGCGGCGCTCCCTCGTCTCCCAGGGACAGCTTGACGAACGCCTGCAAGAAGCATTCACAAATCTCCAGCGCTACGGCAACTCCTTCGGGCAGTCGGAGCGCAAGCGCGCCGTGTGGACGCAAAGCCTCGATTTCAAGCCCAAGGACGCGCGCAAGGAGCCGGTCGAGTGGCTGTGGTTCATGGGCGAGTACGCCTGCTACCACCCGGCGTTGCAGAATTCCACGCGTGCCCTGGCGCGCCTGCTGCACATTGCCGGAGTCGATTTCGGCATCCTCTACGAGGCGGAGCGCAACACCGGCAACGACGCGCGCCGCGCCGGCGAAGAAGGCCTGTTCGAATTGCTGCGGGAGAAAAATCTGGCAACGCTCGACAAGGCCAAGTTCAACAACATCTTTACCACCGACCCGCACGTTTACAACACGCTCAAGAACGAATACCCGGAACTGAATCACGGCCGGCACCCCGTCCATCACTACACGGAG
>CAZTHM010000313.1:0-1832 GCA_964613505.1 uncultured Acidobacteriota bacterium
TGCCGGCAGCTGAAATGGAATCTTTGTCAAAGACGATTCAGGCGCGGGAGTTCGGGGCCATTGTTTTGTGGACCAGCGCGGCGACGGCGGGGCAATTACTGGAGGGAATTTCGGGAACTCGTGCGGAGATTTATTTGTGCAGAAAGGCCCTCGAGGAACCACTCATCAGTGCGGCAAGAGGAAAGCAGAATATCTGGATAGCAACTCCGCGTATTGCAAGACCCGGCAGCGGGAGCGCGACCTTCGCCGAACGCTATCGCGCTCGTACCGGCGCCGCCCCTGGCCCCGCAGCGGCTGAGGTTTACGATGCCGTGCGGCTTATCGCCGCCGGCCTGCGCGAATCCGGTCCCAACCGCGCCCGCCTGCGCGACGCCCTTGCCACGCTCGCGGAATATCGCGGCGTTTCCGGCATCATCGCCTTTGACGGCGCGGGGAATATCCAAGCCGAAGTCGCCCTTGTCCCGCTGCGGTAATTGGCGCCGCGTATTCGCAAACATCAGAGACCAATGTCTCCGCCACCCGGCGAGGCAGGCGGCAGGGGAGTCTCGGAGGTGGCCGGCGGGAGGGCCTCATCAGGCTTCTCCAGCCGCCGGGTGGCGCGTTTCTCCGCCTTCATTCGTTGCTTCTCCTGGCGCTTTGCTTCTCTCTGGCGTTTCTTAAACGTAGCTCTCTGTCGACCTGCCATAGAGGCTCCTTTTGTGCTCGGGTGAAAGTTGAGATGCGAGTTGCTGCGGCGCGCTGCCGACCCGCATTACCAGCGGCGATCGCGCGACGAGCGATCCCCGCGGAAGCTGTCCCGGCCGCCCGGGCGCTTGCCGCCGGAGCCACCGCCCGGACGGAATCCCCCGCTTCGCTCCGGTCGCGGGCGAGCTTCATTGATGGTGAGCGCGCGCCCGCCGAAATCCTGGCCGTTGAGGCCGGTGATGGCCTTCGCAGCATCTTCGTCCTGAGCCATTTCCACGAAGGCAAAGCCGCGCGACTTGCCGGTGTCGCGGTCGGTCATGATCCGCACTTGCTGCACTTCTCCGAACGGCGCAAAGTGTTCACGGAGTGCGTCCTCGGTGGTCCCAAAGGGTAGGTTGCCTACAAAAAGGTTTTTCATTCATTCTCCTCACGAATTTGAAATCCCATGTGCCTGGGAGTTAAGGTTGCCGGGAGACGTGTCGTTTCCCGTAACGTAGCGCCGGTGTGGTCAATCTGTGGCGTGTAGGAGAAAACCCTGCACCCTCGGATGGAGAACCGCCGGAACTGACGCCCAATGGCGTGCACATCTATTATCTCACATTTTGAACGCGGATTCGGAAAAGTTATTGCCGGGTGGCAGCTCGCGGAAGTGCCGGTCGACGCCGGGCGCGAACCCTGCGATCTGATATGCGTGACCACAGACCCGGCTGGAGGTAGAATCTCCCCACAAGGACCGAGGAGGAGCTTCGATGACCAGCAAAGCAGCCGTCGCTGATTTCGTGGGCCAGCAGAAGCTGGCGGTGGTGGGCGTGTCGCGAAAAGGCCGGAAGTTCGGCAACCTGGCGTTCAAGGAGCTGCGCTCCAAAGGCTACCAGGTCTTCCCCATTCACCCGCAGGCGGAGACGGTCGCGGGCGAGCGCTGCTATGCCCGCCTCGGCTCGCTGCCCGAGCCCGTGGACGGCGTGCTGATCGTCGTTCCACCCGCGCAGACCGAGCAGGTGGTCCGCGACGCAGCCGCGGCGGGCATCCGCCGCGTCTGGATGCAGCAGGGTGCGAACACAACCTACGTCCAGTACCGCCTGGTGCGCGCCGCCCGGCCGGTGAAGCTGACCGCGCAAGCGCTGGTCAACTATCGCGACTACCACTCG
>CAZTHM010000313.1:1842-4798 GCA_964613505.1 uncultured Acidobacteriota bacterium
TGGATGCAGCAGGGCGCCGAATCACCCGCCGCCATCAAGTTTTGCGAGGAGAATGGCATCCGCGAAGTTCACGGCGAGTGCATCCTGATGTTCACCGAACCCCTCGCCTGGTGGCACCGCGCCCACCGCTGGGTGTGGAAGCTGCTGGGAAAGTTACCGAAGTAGAGCAGCCTTCGCCCTGTATTGCCGCGACGTTCTAATTTCGAGAAAATAGCTTCACTAGTCATTTGGCGGGAGGGAGACGGAATAATGAGAGGCTTCTGCCTGTTGGTTTTGTTGCAGTTTTGCATTCAGGGAGAAGCCGTCGCCCAGCAAGTGAATCAATGGACCAAAAACAGACTCCCTCACTTTGAAGATTTCCCTGTTCCAGAAATCCATAAAGGTCCTCCGGCAAGGGTTGATTTGGCCAGCCATCCGATGGCCAGAGAATATAGGATTCACCTTCGAAGGCAGTCGGCAAAGCGTCCGAACTTTTCGGGGCACTATACCGTGACTGAGTGGGGATGTGGCACGAGCTGTCAGGTTCACATGATTGTCGATGCGAAAAATGGAAAAGTGCACAGTGGCATTGGGAGCGAGAGGGGCATCGAAATAAGGATCGACAGTAACTTGTACATCGTAGATCCGCCGTATCCGCCTGAAGCGATCGCGTACCCTGATCAGGCGACTTCATACCTGCCCGTTCAGTACTATGTTTGGGATGGGAAGGGCCTTCAGTTGATTTACGAAGAGTCCTGTACCGTAATTGAGCGCAGGCAAGTGTGCGGCTCGAGATCGCCCTGACGCGACAGCCCTTCTAATAATGGCGCCTGTGGGTCCCTGCTCGCGTTGCACTCACTAAGTGAGCCGTTTGCGGACTTCGGAATAAGGAATCAGGTTCTCCGAGGTTTGTTCAGCACGGTCGAGAGTGAGCGCGTCTTGCAAGTCTTCGATCTTCTGCAAGAGGCGGCGGTAGTGGGCCATCTCGAGCATCACGCCTTGCTTACGACCGTCGGCACTGATGACGTACTTTGGCTGGGCGTTTCCCATAGATTCGATTTTATCACGATCCATTACAGGCCGGCAGCCGACTGGCATTACAGCGGATCGGTAAGGCCTACTTCCCCTCCGGCAAAACGTTTCCGTCGGCGTCCATCAATTGCAGCGTGCCGAGGTTCAACTGTTTGACGACGGGTTCGATCTTCTGCCGGTCGCCCACCACCACCCAGATCAGCTTATCGGGATGGACAACGGTCTTCGCCGCGGCGTTGATCTCATCCATGGTCAAGGCGTTCACCTTCTGGGAGTACGTGTCGAAATAGTGGTCGGGCAGGCCGAAGCGTACGATCTCACTGACCGACCCGCCGACCGCGCCCATCGTCTCCCACTGGCCTGGCAAGGTTAGCGCCCGCGAAGCCTTGGCTCGCGTAAACTCCTCCTGGGTGATGGGTGTCCCGCCCAGGATGCCCTGCAATTCCTTTGCGACCTCGGTCATCGACTCGCTGGTCTTGTCGGTTTGCACGGGCGCAAAAGTGATGAAGGGCCGTTGGCCGCGCGCATCCCAGAGGAGGGAAAACGCTCCGTAGGACCAGTGCTTGCCCTCGCGCAGATTCATGTTGATTCGCGACGTGAAGGCTCCGCCCAGGATTTCGTTCATCGTTTCGATGGCGATCTCCTGCGGATTGGCCTTGGGAGGAGAAATGTGCGCCGCCAGGATCACCGATTGCAGCGCGCCTGGCCGGTCCATCAGATAGACCATGGGCTTTTCCGGCAGGGTCACGGTGCGGATATCCTTCTTGGGAACGTCCCCCGGTTTCCAATCCTTAAAGAGCTTTTCGAGTCTGGGCTGGATTTCCCCGAGCGTCGTGTCGCCCACCACCACGAGCGTCGAGTGATTGGGCTTGACCCAGCTCTGATGGAACTTGGTCAGGTCGCTCACCGCCATTTTTTTCGCGGTCTCTTCGGTCCCGGAGCCGGTGAGAGGGTTCGAGTAGGCATGGCCCTGGCCGTAAAGCAGCTTGGGAAAAACCCGCAGGGCCATCGAGACTGGCCGAACTTTTTCCTGCTGAATTCGCGCCAGGCGCTGCTTGCGCAGCCTCTCGAGCTCGGCCGGCGGGAAGGAGGGGTTAAGGATGACGTCGCCGAAAAGCCCCAGCGATGGGTCGAGCTTGTCCTTGAGCGCGGAGAGCGAAACCACCGAAGTGTCGAGGTCCGAACCCGTCGTCAAGGTCGCGCCCAGCATGGCAAGCTCATCGGAAATCTGCAGCGAGTTTCGAGTCTTGGTTCCCTCGTCGAGCATATCCATCGTCATGCTGGCGGTGCCCGCCATCCCGGCCTGGTCGGCGGCATAGCCGGCGTCGACGAGCAGGTTGAAGTTTACCTGGGGGATCGTGTGGCGCTCGGCCAGGATAATCTTGAGTCCGTTGGAGAGCGTCGCGCGTTCCAGCTTGGGGAAGTGTGCGACGGGAGGCGCTCCGGCTTCGGGCAGCTTGGAGCGATCGACGTCGGACGCGGTCGTTGAGAACTCAGGAAACGGATTGACCTCGAGGACATAGACGCCGTCGGAAAGCCAGCGGCGGGCCGTGTCGCGCAGGTTCTCCGCCGTGGCAGCCATCAGCCGCTTCTGCGAGACTTTGTAATATTCCGCTTCACCCGCGTAGACCTGGTTCATCGCCAGGACGTCGGACTTCCCTCCGAAGCCGCCGATGCGCTCTACGCCGCGAATGAAGTCGGCGTGCTTCTCGGCCTTGATGCGCTGGAGTTCCTCCGCGGTTGGCCCGTCGCGCAGGAATTTCGCCAATTCCTCGTCCAGCGCCTTTTCAACTTTCGCCAGTTCGACGCCCGGGCGCGCCTCGGCCATCAGCAGGACCTGGCCGGCAATTTCATTGCCGTCAACGAGGGCCTGGATGTTCGTCGCGATCTGGTCGTCGTAAACAAGACGCTTGAAGAGCCGCGAGGTCTTACCCCGGGCGAGGAC
>CAZTHM010000314.1:0-4793 GCA_964613505.1 uncultured Acidobacteriota bacterium
TGACTAAGTTTGGGAATTCCTACAGGCGCTAATGCCACAAAGAGTGATAGTAATAGTTTCGTTAACATACATCCGGCGCCGCCGCCCGCCACTCCCAGGAGGACGCTCTCCGTCAGGGACTGGCGAAAGAGCCGCCATCGCCCCGCGCCCAGTGCCGCGCGCACCGCAAGTTCGCGCTCGCGGCTGACGCCGCGCGCGAGCAGGAGGCCGGCTACATTCGCGCAGGAGATGAGCAGCACGGCGAACACCGCCGCGAGCAGAATCCAGGAGGCGCGGCGATAGTCCTGCACCTGGCGGTCACGCAGGGAGCGCACGATGACTTTGACCTCTTTGCGAAAGGGCGCCGGCACCCATTTGAGCGATTCCTGAAAGAGCGGCGCAAGAGCGGCTTGCGCCTGGGCGGAAGTCACGCCGGGCTTGAGTCGCGCAAACGAGCGCAGGACTTGTCCAGTGTTGGGTCGATGCTGCGCGGCTTCGTCCAGCGCCAGCGGCAGGAGCAAGTCGGTATGGGCCAGCGTGGGGAACTCGAAGTCGGAAGGAAGCACGCCGACAATGCTGACGGGTTGACCGTCCAAGGAAAGTGTTTTCGCGGTCACCTGTGGGTCATTGCCAAAACGGCTTCGCCAGAGGCCGAAGGAAATCAGGGCGACCTTGGGCGCGTTCGGCCGGTCTTCATCGCGCGTGAAGTTCCGGCCGAGAAGCGGCTGGACTCCGAAAGTCGGAAGGAAGCTGGCTTCGACGCGGGCGCAGCTCAGGCGCACGGGATTTTGGTCGGTGAGGTCGCAGTCGGCGACGCCCGGCTGCATGGTGGTGAAACTCTCGAAGGGGGTCTGGTTGGCGCGCCACTCAAGGTAGTCGGTGCCCAGCATGAATTCATTTGGCTCGATCGGCGCCACGAAGCCGACCGAAACCAGCCGCTCGGAGTCAGGGTAGGGAAGACCGCGGAACAAAATCCGATCGGCGACGCTGAACACAGCCGTCGTCGAGCCAATCCCCAGGGCCAGCGTGATGACGGCCACGGCGGTGAAGCCGGGGTTCTTCGCCAACATGCGGATTCCGTAGCGCAAATCTTGAATGAATGTGCTCATAACATCCTTGTGAGGAGTCTCGGACGAATTATGAATTCTGAATTATGAATGCTGAAAACACCATGGGTCAAAACAGTGGAGCCAGAGTTTCCACACTTCATAATTCATCATTCATCATTCATAATTCATCATTCGTATCTGAGCGCCACCATGGGATCGACCTTGGTCGCCCGGCGGGCGGGGAAATAGCAGGCCGCGAGGCCCACGGCGGTCAGCAACAGCGAAACCACAACAAGCGTCAGCGGGTCGGCGGATTTGATTCCCCAGATGCGGTTTTGGAGAATCCTGGCGAGCGCGATGCTCGCCGGCACACCGATGCCAATTCCCACCGCCAGCCAGCGCAGCCCCGACATCATCACCATCCGGCGCACGTCGGTCACCTGCGCTCCCAGCGCCATGCGGATGCCAATCTCCTGCGTCCGCTGCGAAACGGCGTAGGAGAGAACGCTGTAAACCCCAATCGAAACCAGCACCAGTCCCAGCGAAGCAAACGCGACGACCATCGTCAGGACGAAGCGCGGTTCGGTGTACCACCAGCTGGATATTTCTTCCCGTAGAGTAGTAGGACCGAACAGGGGCAGTTCCTTGTCGATGCCCGCCACCGTCTGCCGTACCGCATTCACCAAGCGTGCGGGATCTCCGGCGGTCCTGATGACAAGGTTATGCCTCCAGTGTCCAATCGCCGCGTGCGGGAAAAACACCGTCGGCTGCACCTCCGGCCCAGAGATGTCGCTGTGTCGCGTATCCCCGACCACTCCGACAATCTCGAACCACGTCTGCCGGACCGTGCTGGGCCCCCAATCGACCACTCTGATTTGCCGGCCCAAGGGGTTCTCGTCGCCGAAGTACTTACTGACGAAAGCTCGATTGACGACCGCAACTTTTCGAGCGCCCACCATATCCTCTTCAGAAAAAGTGCGCCCCTGAAGCAATCGGATACCCATCGTCTCAAAGAATCGATCACCCGAAAGCCGCATCCACGCGCTCCGATTCTCCGCGCTAGGCTTTCCAGCAATTTCGATTCGCTCGAGAAATCCAGCGAGCACCACTGGGAAGTCAAGTGCGGCAGAGACCACGCCGGGCAGGGCCCGTACGCGACGCAGGCTCTCCATGTGGAACTGGTTTCTTTGCTCGAGTGTTTTGTACCGATCCTGGGGTAGGTCGACGCCCGTTATCAGCACGTTGTCAGGATTGTAGCCAAGATCCATATGCTGAAGCGCGAAGAAGCTCCGGATGAGCAGGCCGGCGCCACTCAGCAGCACCAGCGAGAGCGCTACTTCGCCAACCACCAGCAGGTTCCGCAGCCGGTGATGGCCCCGGCTCTCCCCAGAGCCTCTGCCTGCCGCCTTCAAAGGTCCTTGAAGGTCCCTGCTGGCGGCGAGCAACGCCGGCGCAAGGCCAAACAGCAGAGTCGAGAGCAGCGCCACGCCTACGGTGAACAACAGGACCGAACCGTTGATGCGAATTACGGATTCGCTTGCCCTATACCCATCCGGCATGATCGCCAGCAGCGGATCCAGAGCGTTCCAGGCAAGCAGGCAACCAAGAACAGCACCGCCCAGGGCGAGCAACAGGCTCTCGATCAAGAGCTGGCGAACTAACCGGCGGCGGCTGGCGCCCAAGGCGGCCCGAACCGCAAATTCCTTCTCCCGTCCGGTCGCGCGCGCCAGGAGCAGATTGGCGATGTTCACGCAAGCGATCAGCAACAACAAACCCACCGCCCCCAGGAGGATGAAGTAGGTGGACTGATAGTATTTGGTAATGGAGTGATCGAGGCGCTCGACTGCAAAAACCGTCCCCTTCGGATGGGCTTCCGGATAGACCGCCGCCAGGCGTTTAGCAAGAACCGCCACATCTGCTTGAGCCCGCTCGATCGTCACCCCCGGCTTCAGATGGCCAATCACGGAGAGGGTCCGCTCCTGGTCAGCGGATTTCCCCCGGGAAAAGATGGCAGGGAACCACAACTCCGCGCCCCCAAACGCAAAGCGGGGAGGCATGACGCCTATGACCGTTGTGGGTTGGTGATTCAAAACCAGCGTTCGTCCCACAATCCTGGGATCTCCGCCGAATTTGCTTCGCCAGGCTTTGTGCCCGAGCACCACCACGGCGGGAGCGCCGGGCTTGCAGTCCTCCGCGCTGATGGGGCGGCCCATGAGTGGTGCTGCCCCGAAGACGCGGAAGACATTGTCGGTCACCCTCGACGAAAGGAGATTCTGCGGCACATCGGTGCCCCCCAGCAGCCAGTTCGCTCCCCCATCTCCTACCACCTCATCAAACACCTGATTCTGTTCCCGATAATCCAGGAATTCAGAAGGGGAAATCCATGCCCCGTCGGCAAGGTCCTGTGCCTTCTGGCTTTGCGTCGTATCGCGGGAAACCAACAGGACGAGGCGATCTGGGTCGGCGAGATCGGCAAACGGATGCAGCACCGCGCCGTAAAGCATGCTGAAAATTACCGTGGTGCCGCCGATGCCGAGGGCCAGCGTCAGCACCGCGACAGCGGTGAAGCCGGGATTCTTGGCCAGCATGCGAATTCCGTAACGCAGGTCTTGAAGCAGCGCTCCCATTATTCCTCCGATTGATCCATTGATTCATCGGCTCATTGATTCATTTCGAAGACGAACCCCAGACGCTCATTCAATGAATCAATGGCGCAATGAACCAATGGCCCAATCATTCAATCTTTGTCCATCCACCCGTCGCGCAACTTGATGATCTTATGCCCGTAGGCCGCCCAGTTTTCGTTGTGGGTGACCTGGATAATCGTGGTGCCTTCGTCGTTCAATTTCTTGAAGAGGTCCATGATTTCCTTGCCTTGACTGGTGTGCAGGTTGCCGGTGGGCTCGTCGGCGAGGATCAGCTTGGGGCTGGCGATGACGGCGCGCGCCACGGCCACCAATTGCTGCTGCCCGCCGGAAAGCTGGCTGGGATACAAGTCTTTCTTCCCCACGATCCCAAATCGGTCCAGCGTATCGGCGACGATGGCCTGCCGCTGAGATGACTTGACGTCGCGGTAGGAGAGCGGGATGTCGAGGTTTTCGGCGACCGTCAGGCTATCCAGCAAGTGATACTGCTGAAACACAAACCCGATGTATTGCTTGTTCAACGCGGCGCGCTCCTTGACCTTCATCTTATGCACGGCCTTTTCGAAAAAGTAGAACTCGCCGTCCCAATCGCCGTCGAGCATGCCGAGGATGGCGAGGAGAGTCGATTTCCCAGCTCCCGACGGCCCCATGATGGTGATGAAGCTGCCGTCGGCAATGTCCAGTGTAATTCGCCGGAGGACGTAGTACCTCCCCGCGCCTACCGGATAAGATTTCTCAATACTTTTCAGGCTGATCATTTCTTCTCCCGCCTTCTGAATTCTGGCTTCTGACTTCTGACTCCTGACTCCTTATCTCTTTCTCGTCACTCGTCACTTGCCACTCGTCACTCGTATCTGAGCGCCACCATGGGATCCACTTTCGTTGCTCGCCGCGCGGGGATGTAGCTGGCCGCGAGGCCCACGGCGGTCAGCAGCAGCGAGACGGCAACAAGCGTCAGCGGGTCGGCGGATTTGATTCCCCAGATGCGGTTTTGGAGAATCTTCGCCAGCGCGATGCTGGCCGGCACGCCAATGCCGATTCCCACCGCGAGCCAGCGCAGTCCTGACATCATCACCATCCGGCGCACGTCGGTGGCCTGCGCCCCCAGCGCCATGCGGAT
>CAZTHM010000315.1:0-4782 GCA_964613505.1 uncultured Acidobacteriota bacterium
GGAGTTCGAGCAAAGTCTCCTTGTTGACGATCGAAATACGCGAGACCCGAAATCTCCGCTGGAGGCCGCTCGCTGACGCCGAGCAACGACTGCGCCAGTTCGAGCAGCGTCCATTCCGCTTCGCCCAGCAATGCGAAATCGAATCCGCGGCCGAGATATTCGGCGACGTGGTCGGAAGCGTCCGAGCCGTTGACGACGACTTTCGCTCCCGCGGCGCGCGCCGCTTCCGCCATGCCGAACGCCACTTCGCGCATACGCGTCAAACACATTTTGGAGAGGAAATTGAAATTGTCTTCGTACACCGCGACCAGGCGCGGCCGGTGGCGCGCCAGCGCGGCGGGGAATCCGCGCTCGGGGTCTTCGAGCATGCTGTCGAACAGCGCCACAGAGAATCCGTGCTGGCGGAGCAGCGCCGCGGCGTAAAGCGTTCCCAGCGGCGGATAGGGCTGCATCTTGCGGACCTGCTTGCGGTCGTAATAGAGGTGATAAGAGTGAGTCAAAAGTACGTCAGCCACGTATTACCTTTCGCATTCGCTCCCAACTCGGTCCCTGGGAAACTCAGCAGACCTCTTCCATGCCATCGTTCAACTCCTGGCCGGTCAGGAGCGAGCGCCCGATGACGAGCTTTGCCGTGGTTCGCGCCCCCCGGAGTTCCCGGGGAAAATCAAAGCGGCCGTTGTGCCGCCGCCCTGCCAGGGCGATCGAGCCCGCCGGCGGGCGCAGAAGCTTGCCGGCGTCGGGCGGAAAGTGAACGGCCTTGCGGTCAGTCGTCATGCGGCGCTCGTCTGGGTTACGGGTTCGAATCGTTTAGCGTCCACGCTCGGCTTGGCCTGTACGAGGACGGGCTTCAGCTTAGCCTTCAGCCAGAGCTCGAACGGAAATGCGTAGAAGTCGTGTTCCAATCGCCAGCGGGCGAGGCGGCCCAAGGCGCTCCGAATGGTTCGCCGGAACCGATTGCGGCGCTCGACCGCCAGCGGGGTGCGGCGATCGAAAGAAAGTCGGAGGTATTCGCGCATCGCCTGGACGCGCGCGTGCTCCTTGCCCTTCAGCCACGGCAAAACTGTGTAGCGTGGAAAGTAGTCGGCCCAGCCCTCGAACGACCGAGGCACTTCGATACCGAGTTCCTGCGCGCGCTGCATCACCGGCGCCCCGGGGTAGGGAGTGAAAATATTGGTGCAGAACTCCACACCGGGATGGCGGCGGAGGAGGTCCATGATGAAGGAGACCGTCTGGCGACGCTCCTCCGGGCCCTCCCCCGGGTATCCGAACATGATGTTGAGAGACGGAGAAATTCCGACCTGCAAACAGCGTTCACTCAGTTGGTAAACCGAGTCCAAATCAACATAGTCTTTGTTCATCAGCTTCCGGACTTTGCGGGAAGCGGAGTCCACGCTCTGGCAGATCTGGTCCAGGCCGGAGCGGCGGAGCAAGCGCAATTCGTCCGGGCTCAGCCGCGCCACCAGATTGGTGGTCGCCTGAATACTCCAACGAAATCCAGCGCCCGCGCGGACAAGTCCTTCCGCGATTTGGAGGGCGCGACCGATGTCCACCAGAAAGTTGTCATCGACGACCCAGATCAGCTCGAGGCGGTAGCGCCGGCTGAGGTCCAGCGTTTCTTCCACGAACTGCTCGGGCGGCAGGGCATTCCACTTGCGCCCATAGACTCCTGCGTTGGTGCAGTAGGTGCAGTCGAAGGGACAGGCGAGGCTGGAAATATACATCGCCCAGCGGCGCCCGCAGAGGCGCTCGTAGGCGTCGAAGTCCGCCAGGTGATAAGCCTTGGGCGGCAGGGCAACGATCGGCTGCAAGGGCCGCTCGGGCGTGAAGACCAGTTCGCCGTCGCGCTTGAGGCCGATGCCGGGAACGTCGTCGAGCGGCGAGCCGGATTCGAGGCGTTCGGCGATTTCCAGCATCGCGTCTTCACCCTGCCCGCGCACCACCACGTCCACGTAGTCGGCTTCCAGGGTCTGCGTGGGTAGAAGCGACGGATGCCAGCCTCCCAGGATGATGGGGTAATCTTTGTTCCATGCTTTCACGGCGCGCGCGATCTGGACGGTTTCGCGGATCATCGACCCCGTCACCAGCGAGATGCCGAGACACAGCGCGTCCTTCACTTCCTCCAGCACGCGCTCCTGAAAGTGCGGCGTAATTGTGGAGTCGATGATTTTCACTTCGTATCCGGCGCGCAGCAGCGGCGTGGAAATGGCCAGGATGCCCAGCGGCGCGGTGGCTTCCTGGCTGGAAAAAGCCGGAAAGAAAAAGATGATCTTTTTCGAAGGTCTCACGCCCTCACCTCTGGCTAAGTTGTAGGACCTCAATGCCCTGACGCTCTGATAATGGCCAATGCCAGATTAGGCGAGGAAGCACTAAGCGAGTGTCATCGCTTGTCCCTTACGCTGCAAAAAAGTTGTCAACACGCTGTAGCGCGGGTCGGAGCCTGCCCTGACGAAGGAAGGGACCGGCGGGTTTTTCCGCCCTGTAGCATGGAGTTTGGCCCTTCACAAACTCCGCGGCCCTTCTGCTCCGCCGACCGTTTGTTATGGTACCCTTCGTTGCGGGTGGAGATTCACGCGGCTAGGACGGCAGGCCTTGGCATGAGGTAGAATGAAGTTTGAGCTTGTCGGCTCAATAGAAAACCCCGAAGCCATCGCTGCTGGCCCGGGTCTTCGGGTTCGGTCATACCTGCGTAAGGTTTATGGTCATGGGCGTTGGCGAAAGATGAAAGGTACCGCCACGATTTGCCTGCCAAATGGCGCTATACGGCGGGTGGAGTTACACTGGTATGAAGCGCACGGGATAGGCAAAAGGGATCTGAAAATCAAACGCTATCTGGACGAATCATGAAGGCACACAACAAACCGTTCGCACTTTGCATCGACAACAGCGACTATCAGGCGTCTCTCATCCCGGGCAAGGTCTACCGGATTCTTCCCGATGCGAGAGCGGCTAAAGATGGTCTCGTGCGGATTATTGATGAGAGCGGTGAGGACTACCTCTATCACAAAAGCTATTTTGTGTTTGTGGATTTTCCCCCAGAGGTGAAGAAAAAAGTTCTCGCGCTCCAGGACTTCGGCTGAATGACGCTTCCTCGATTTCGGTAGACCCGGTGCCCGCCGACCGAGGGACCGCGGCCACTCGCGTGAAAACCACAGGGTTTCCGCACCCTCCCAATTAATTCCCCAATTGTCTTTCGTACTGTGTTATAGTTCACGGGAGTTTGAAGAAGTCCGTTTGCTTGAAAAGATTTCGAGCTATCGTTTGCTCCCTGCCTAATTGACTCCATCAAATGTCCAATAGCCCCGTCGAAGCAATTTGCTGACGACCGGCCTACGTGTCCGCTCCGCATTTGCGGTGCGGCAACTTTAGGAGAATAAGAGAATGAAGAATGTATTTGTCGGAAACATGAGTTTTGAAGCTACGGAAAGCGGACTACGCTCTATCTTCGAACCCTATGGAGAGATCATGCGCGTCCAGTTGATCACGGACCGGGACACAGGCCGGCCTCGCGGCTTTGGTTTCGTGGAGATGTCCAAGGACGAGGAAGCGGCCAAAGCGATTACGGCGTTGAATGGAACACAGATGGACGGCCGCGCCTTGAACGTGAACGAAGCGAAGCCCAAGGCGGCGGGGAGCGCGCCACGGGGCGGCGGGGGATACTCCCGCGATCGCGATAATTACCGCGGGCGGTAGCCTTGCGGGTAGCGGCAAACGAGACTGAGATCGGGTCGGGGGCACGTGCTTTCCGAAAGCTACGGGTCCCTTTGCCCGGCAAGAGAATGCACCTTTAGATTAAGAATGGGAGGATTCATGAAGAAGACGTCTCAACGAGAATTTGATCCGCGCGACGCGCTGGTGCTGAAGCAGACCGAAGAATTACGAATTCATCTACTGGGTAATGACGGTATTCGAGAGAGTGTTTCGTTCCGTGCGTATGAACTCTATGAGAGGCGTGGCGCCGACCACGGCCGTGATCTCGAAGACTGGGCGAAGGCGGAAAATGAAGTCCTTTCGCCCCTTATCGAGCAGAAGCTAGAACTTTCCCACAAAACCTCAGAAGGAACGGCCAAAAACGTGACGCCAGCGAAACAGTTGAGCCGGAAACCAAACTAATACAAACGCACAAAGTAAGGTTACAGCTCCCTTTGTAGCGCCGGCTTCCAGCCGGCCTAAGCCGCCAGGATGGCGGCGCTACAGAGACAGTCCCGTCCGCCAGCTGGCGGATGAATTAGTGCGTTTGTATTAGTCTGGTTTCGCGTAAAGAGCTCCTGTCTAGTCGCCTCGTGTTTATCGACGAATCCGCAGGGGCGATTCGAAGTTCTGGCCGAGCGACGGCGCATACGGAAACGATCGTGATCGTGGAAGTGGAGCCCCAAGCCCTTTGCGCTGGCCTAGCTCATTCGCTCATTCGCTGAAGCAGGGCTCGGAGGCTCAGGCCTGCCCGGTAGGGGTCGAACCACAGATAGTGAATTCTTATTTGCTCTGTTTTGCGTAATCGACCATGCCCTGGAAGTCGACGAGCACCACCGGCTCGTTTCCGACTACCCAAGCGTCGTGTCCTGGCGGAATGTTCAGGACGTCACCAGCTTTCGAAGTCCTTTCGGTGCCGTCATCCATCCGTGTCGTCATCGTCCCCGAGATCTGGTAGCCGTAATGCGCGGCCTGGCAACTGTTCGTGTTGGCGATCGGCTTGACGCAAGTAGACCACTTCCAGCCGGGCTCGAACGTAGCGCGACCGATTGCGGCTCCGGCGACATTCACGAGCTCGACCTTGCCCTTGTCAAA
>CAZTHM010000316.1:0-4732 GCA_964613505.1 uncultured Acidobacteriota bacterium
CATCGATTGGGTGGGCGGTCTCGGCGGTCAGATCATCAACTCGTGGAATCACAAGCAACTGCGCAGCGTTTCCGACTTCGACACGAGGCATCAGGTCAATTCCAACTGGGTTGTCGAGATGCCGTTCGGGCGCGGCCGCCATTGGGGCCGTGATATCCGCGGCGCGCTCGACGCGGTGATCGGGGGATGGCAAGTGGCCGGCCTCTTCCGCTGGACGAGTGGTTTTCCGTTCAGCATCGCCAACGGTTACACCTGGGCGACCAACTGGGAACTGGGTGGCTGGGCCATGCCCCTCGGAAAGCCGCCGCAGACCAAAACCACCAAGACCAATGACGGCCCGAACGCCTTTCCGAACCATGACGCGGCTTTCGACGCGTTTCGATATGCCCGCCCGGGAGAATCGGGAATGCGCAACATCCTCCGTGGCGACGGCTTCTTCAACATCGATATGGGGCTTAGCAAGCGCTGGAAGATGCCTTACGCGGAAAACCACGCGCTGCAGTTCCGCTGGGAGGTGTTCAACATCACAAACTCCGTGCGGTTTGACGTGCAGTCACACCTCTCCGCGCTCGATGCGTCTTCGGAGTTCGGAAACTACACCAACCTGCTGACCAACCCGCGGGTGATGCAGTTCGCGCTGCGTTACGAATTCTGAGGAATGATGAATGACGAGTGATGAATGATGAAAGGATTGGGAACGGCTTGGGCCGGAGGGAAAACTTCCGGGTGAGGTTTCCGGCTCAGGCCACCCGATTTCTTTTGGCGTGAATGATGATGGAACTGAGGATAGCGAGGATTTCGTCGGTTTCTTGAATCATTGGGTGGAGTTTCTTTTCGGCCACAATTCCTGAGCCTGCCAGCAACTTCAGCCAGTACTGGCTCTCCCGCGCTTCCTTCTGAGCGACACCGCACTTGTGAATAAAGTCCGGACGGCTCTCCGCGGACTGGGCCTCTTCAATATTGGCTCCAATCGATGTTGCTGCGCGAAGAAACTGCCGGCCGACGATCCGGGCCGCCCCCCCTCGTTGCTTCTCCAGGAATTGATAGAGTTTTATTGCTCGCAGAGCATAAGCGAAAGACCGAGCCCTTATATCGGCCGGCCGAGGCCTCAGGCCAGTTGTTTCCGCTCCCCTTGACCCTGAATTTTCATCATTCATCATTTTGAACTCATAACTCTAACTTATTTTGGGAATTTGAATTTCAATTCGCGCCCCATGGCGAAGACGGGCCTCTTGCGCTTGCGGATCAGTGCGGCGTGCTCCGAGAGGGCGGTGACCAGGATGGGCATGGCGATCGTCGAATCACAGTGGACCGTTGCCAGGCTGGCGTCGTGGGCGATCTTCCCCCAGCTCTGCGCTTCCTCGAACGTGCAGCCAGAGAGCCCGCCCCAGTGCGCGGCGTCAGTGATAACCTGCAGCGCGTACTTGTGGCCGTTGTGCGACTGACGCATGAAGGTAGCGGTCACTTCGCTTTGCTGAATGAAATTCTTGGGAGTCCCGCCGCCGAAGTAGATGACGCCGCTGGCGGGCGACTCTCCCGCCAGTTGCGCGGTTTCCAGCACATCGCCGATGACGTCAAACGTGAAATGGTTTTTTCCAAGGAAGCGGTTCTCAGCGATTCCGATGCCAATCGATGAGTCGCCGATCGCCGGGCAGTAGAGCGGGATTTCAGCTCTGTAGGCTGCTGTAACGATACCGTCCTCTTTTGAGCGCTTCGAGATTTCCTTCCCCAGCAAGTTCAGAAACTCGCGCGTCGTGTAAGGGCGCGACTGGTCAAGGGTCGAAGCGAAGCGGCCGATGAAGGCGTCCTCCTCGCGGAACTCCTCTTCGTCGGCGAGCGTATCGTACATGCGATCGATGAGATTCTTCTGCAGCGCCACGTCGTCAACGCGGGGAGAGCACTGGAAATGGAACCGCCCCAGCGTTTCATGGATGTCGTGGAACAGGTTGGCGCCGGTGGTGACCAGGCAATCAATGAGGCGATTCTTGATGAGGTAGACGACCAGGCGGCGCATGCCCGCCGGAACCATGGCGCCCGACATGCCCATCATGATCATGACGCGGTCGCCGAGCATCCTTTTCCAAACCTGATAGGCCGTGGCGAGATTCCGCCCCTGGAACGAAATCCCCTGCATCTTTTCGAGCAGGCTCGCTACGTTTTTGCGGCGGTCGATGGCGAGCGGCCGGGTCGGTGTGGAAAGGATTTTTTGCTTGCGCATTCTACCCCCCGGAGCTTAGCCCGCGGTTCTTGAGTTAAGGCTGGAATTGCCGTGTTCTCTGGACGACAAGAGCGCCGGGCCGAGCCGATCGGCGCGGAAGGGACTACTCGCCGATGCCCAGGAGAATGGAGGCGGCGAGGACGGTCGTCCATAGTCCGCGCTTGTCGCCGATGGCAGACTGGGTGATGTGCATCGTCCGGACGATCTTATTCGAGATTCGGTAAATCTCTTTCTTCTCATCCCAGCTCCGGTCCGGATCGAACTCCACGCCCTGAGTGGTGGCCAGCATTTCGGCGGCCAGTTCTTCAGCGTATTCACCGGCCACTTCCTCGGTTTCTCCGAAGGAGTGATGCTCGGAGAGATAGCCGTAGGTGTTCCGGTCAGTGGGGATGGCGACGCCGACCGAGGCGGCGATCAGCCGATGCGGCTCGCGGGTGGAGTTTTCGCTGATCACGACGAAACTGACCTGGCCGGGCCTTAGTTCCTTGATGCCTTCGCTGCGCGGGATGAGCTTGCAACGTGGAGGAAAGATGCTGGAAACACGCACGAGGTTGCAGGAAGCGATTCCCGCCGAGCGCAGGGCCAGCTCGAAGCTGGTCAGTTTCTCGCGGTGCTTCCCGACGCCCTTCGTCAGGAACATCCTTTTGGGTACGAACATCCTTTTTCTTCTGCCCTCCTGAAATTTCGCCCCTGCCGATGAGAGTTTTGTAACGTAACAAAAAGCCGAGAAAAGTGTCAATGAAATTCTCGGAGAAAACCTCCCCTGTCTGGCAGCGGATCACTGCCGGAACTGCGCAGTCGGTGACATTGAGGTCGAGACGGATTCAAGCCGCCCGCTGGGCGCGGCAAACGCGTCACTGCAATGTCTAGCGAGCGCGGCAGTAATTCTCGATCAGCGCCGGAGGCGCATCCCTACTGGGGTTAGCGGGCCTTGACTAATCTGGCAGCGCGGGATATGTTGGCTGGCCGAGATCACTTCAGCCTGCACCTGAGTGGTTTATCGTGCCCACAAAAATTTCTTATGGAGGTTCCATGAACCCGAAGACCGTCTTGGAATTCGCTGCCGCCAACAACGTTAAGATTGTGGATGTTCGCTTCACCGACCTGCCCGGCATCTGGCACCACGTTTCGTATCCGATTCACGAAGTTGATGAGAGTTCGTTTGAAGACGGATTCGGAATGGACGGTTCCAGCATCCGGGGCTGGGCTGCCATTCACGAGAGCGACATGCTCCTCGTTCCCGACCCGAGCTGGCACATGCTCGATCCGTTCACGGACATACCCACGCTCGTCTTGATCGGAGACATCACCGACCCGATCACCAAGCAGCACTACTTGAAGGACCCACGCCACATCGCCAAGAAGGCCGAAACCTATCTTGCCTACACCGGCCTGGCTGATACAGCCTATTTCGGCGCGGAAGCGGAGTTCTTCATCTTTGACAATGTCCGCTTCGATCAGGCCCAGCAGCACGGCTACTACTTCATTGACGCGGAGGAAGGACGCTGGAATTCCGGCCGCGAGAAAGACAACCTCGGGTACCGCCCGCGTTACAAGGAAGGCTATTTCCCCGTACCGCCCACCGACCATTACCAGGACTTGCGCAGCGAGATGGTGCTGGCCATGGAAAAGGCGGGCCTCAACATTGAGTGTCACCACCACGAAGTGGCCACCGGCGGTCAGTGCGAAATCGACCAACGCTTCAATTCGCTCGTCAAGTCCGCCGACGGGATGCTGCTCTACAAGTACATCATCCGCAACATGGCCAACCAGTATGGCAAGACCGTGACTTTCATGCCCAAGCCGCTCTTCCAGGACAACGGCTCCGGCATGCACACGCACCAGAGCCTCTGGAAAGACGGCAAGCCGCTCTTTGCCGGCGACAAGTACGCGGGCCTCAGCCAGATGGCTCTCTGGTACATCGGCGGATTGCTCAAGCACTCCCCCGCGCTCGCCGCGCTGATTGCGCCCACCACCAATTCCTACAAACGGCTGGTGCCGGGATTTGAGGCGCCGGTCAACCTGGCGTATTCGCGCCGCAATCGCAGCGCCGCCTGCCGCATCCCGATGTACTCCGCCAGTCCCAAGGCCAAGCGCGTCGAATACCGTCCGCCCGACCCATCGTGCAATCCCTACCTCGCCTTCGCAGCCATGATGATGGCGGGATTGGACGGAGTAGAAAACAAGATCGATCCCGGTGAACCGCTCGATAAGGACATCTACGACCTCGGCCCCGAGGAGCTCAAGAAAGTCCCGTCGCTCCCGGGTTCGCTGGAAGAGTCGCTTAAGGCGCTCGAGAAAGACCACGACTTCCTCCTCAAGGGCGACGTCTTCAGCGAGGAATTGGTCGAGACCTGGATTGATTACAAGACAAAGGCCGAGGTCCAGGCCGTGGCCCAGCGCCCGCATCCGTACGAGTTCGCGCTGTATTACGACATCTAGAAACTGTTGGTTGTGGGTTGTCGGGGCGCGCCAAGGCGCGCCCTGGCAACGCTTCCTTCCTCTGACACCTCG
>CAZTHM010000317.1:0-1348 GCA_964613505.1 uncultured Acidobacteriota bacterium
GCACCTGGCAGTTTCGGTTGACGACCGAGGTCTTGGGGTCGTCGCCCATTCGGCAGGTCCCGGCCTGGTGCTGACTTCCGCTTAGCCCGCGTCCCGGCACTTTCAACCAGGTCTGCAAGGCCCCGCATTCCTTGAGCCATGTATCGGCTTTCAGTGCCACGTACTTTGCCGTCTCGAGAGTCTTCGGATGGTTCAGCCCCGAAAGTCTGACGACGGGAATTCCCCAGTAATCCTTAACCTTCGGGTCCACCTGGACGCGCGAATCGAAGACCGGAATTTCCTGCACCGGCCCGTGCACCGCAATGTTGCGCTTGAACCACTTGCGCACAAAATCCTTGTGCGCGGCGCCCCAACGTGGCACGCCCGGCACTCGGAGTTGGGAGAAGTTGTAAGGCAGCCGGACGAACTCGTTGGCCAGCGCTCCGCCACCGATCAGGCCAGGATTGCCGTGGTTGTAGTCACAGATTGCCAGGGTGGCGCCGGGGCCCAGATCGTCGTACACATCGAAGTCGAAGAGGCCGTAGGCGCCGGCGTAGGCGTGACCCTGGAGGTTTCTGCCCACCCAGTCGTATCGATTTCCGAGACCGTTCGGGAAGAGCGCGCTTCGCGAATTGAGCAGCAGACGCGGAGATTCCGTCGCGGAGCACGACACCACAACCAGATCAGCGGGCTGCTCCTCGAGCCGGCCGTTGGAATCAAAGTAGGCCACTCCCGTAACGCGGCCTTGCGCGTTCGTGAGGATTTCCTTCGCCACACACTCGGTTCGCAGCTCGCAGTTCCCTGAAGCGAGCGCTTTGGGAATAACGGTGTTGTGCGTGCCGCATTTGGCGTCCACTTCGCAGGCGAAGCCCACGCACCAACGGCAACGCATGCAGGCGCCTCGGCCATTGTAAGGAACAGTGTTGCGCGCCGTAGGCGCGTCGAAGGGATGCAGGCCCAGCAAGTCCGCGGTGTCGCGTAGAATCTGGTTTTCACGCGCGGGCGGAAGCGGGGGCATCGGCAACGGTTTCTTGCGCGGGGCTCGGAAGATGTTGTTGGAATCGTCTCCGGAAACGCCAATCTCCCATTCCGCCTTCTCGTAATACGGCTCCAGGTCGTTGTACGAGATCGGCCAGTCTTCCAGCGTGCTGCCCTCGACCGCGCCATAGGTGGAGCGCATCCGAAAGTCTTTTTCCATGAAGCGCCACGCCAGAGCGCCGTAGCTGAACGTGCCGCCACCCACACAAGCCGCGTTGTTGTGGTAGTCGCCCTCACTCGGACGAACCAGGTGCTCCTCGCCCTTCGCGTCCACAAAGACCCGCACGTAGCGATCATCGTCGGGGCCGAAAGCGGCGCCTAAGGCCGCCAC
>CAZTHM010000317.1:1358-1698 GCA_964613505.1 uncultured Acidobacteriota bacterium
GCAATCGAAAGGCGAATACCACTTGCCTCGTTCAAGCAGAACCACGCTCAGTCCGGCGACGGCGAGTTCCTTCGCCACGATGCCCCCGCCGGCGCCCGCGCCGATCACCACCGCGTTTACTTTCTTCAGAGCCATTTGCGCAATCCCGTCATGCGGACTTCCCAGGCTTGGTCAAATCGTATTGCTGCCGGCCGCGAATGGGCGGATAAGGGACGTCCAGCATCTTCCAACTTACGCCGTCGCGATTCCCGCCGTGGCGCGGGTCGCCATAGAAGCCTTGCATCGTGTGGTTGACGACGAGATCGAAGAACGCTTTAGCCGAGCGCCGCTTCCAGATATC
>CAZTHM010000317.1:1708-4729 GCA_964613505.1 uncultured Acidobacteriota bacterium
ACTTCGCCCGCCGCTTCGCCCTTCTCCAGCGCCGTGAGGACGGTCAGTTGCTTCTCGGCTGCCAAGTCGGCGAACTTCCTGCCGTGCAAGGCCTGGCTGGTTTGGTCGACCCCGACCAGTCCCTCCCTGTATGCCTTCTGATGGCGCTTAAGGTGCCCGACAAGTTGCCGGTCGATGAAGTTGACCACGCCGGCCTGGGCCGCTCCCGGGTCCTGGTCAGCAGGGACAATTTGTCCACAAAGGGCATCAATGGTTTTGGCTTCCTCGACGCTAAGAAATCGCCAGGGACTTATTGCCTTGGTACAGGCAATTGTGGGGGCAACCGCCGCGGTAGCGGCAAGTTGCATGAATTTTCGCCGGTTAAGTTTCCTCATCTCACGTCTTTTCGGACTTTAGGTCACTGTGGATTGCCCGAAACTGCCGCAATTCCACGTCATTCCGCTCAGTGCCACCCTCTGTGTAGCAAGCCGGATTCCTGTGTTGTCTGCTCTTTCACTTCCTTCCTGTTTCGGCGCCATATCACGAAAAAAACCTGAACGGTTCACCTGAGGGGCCGGTCTTTGTTTGTGAGGGCCCGGATGGTAGTGTCAGGGCAGGTGAGCTTGAGTGAGCGGCCAGATGGCAGCCGCGTCAGCGGCGGCAGTATGTGACCCACGGACGATGTTCGCCTGTGCGCGCTCTCACCGGTCTGTCGGCTGACGGACACCATCTCCCTGAGGAAGAGACAGGATTTGAAATTGGGAACTGGGAAACTGCCAATCGACAATCATCAATCGGCAATCATCAATCTTCGAATCCCGAACCCCGAATCCCGAGTCCCGAGACTCACCCCCCCGGGCCGTCGTTGAGGAGGTACTGGTCGAGGGAATGGAGTTCGCGCTGCAGGTCCTGGACCATATGTTCGAGCAGGTTGCGGATGGAGAGCATGCCTTTGAGCTGGCCGTCGCTCGAGACGATGGGCAGGTGGCGGATATGGCGTTCGAGCATGAAGTTGAGGGCTTCTTCGTAGGGAGTGTCGTCGGTAGTCGTCTCGACGGAGGTCGTCATGACCTCGCCGACCTTGGTTTCCGCGGGCTTGCGCTCGCGCAGAACCCCGCGCAGCATCACGTCGCGTTCGGTGAAGATTCCGCGCAACTGGTCGCCGTCCACCACTGCCACCGCGCCCACGCCCTCTTCCGCCATCACCTGGACGGCTTCGAGGATGGAAGCGCTGGGCTCCACCGTGGCGGGAGGAACGTGGGCTATTTTAAGGAGACTCATCCTACCCTCCTTGAAATCTGAGAATCCTCGCTGCAACTCCGACGAGCAACTATCCCCGATGTCAGCCAATCTAAAGCGGGGCGCGACGGAAGTCAAGCGGAAGCGCAAGCCCTGGCCGCGCCGCGCCCAACGTCCCACCCGCACAATTCACTCACCCCAATAAGGAAATGAAGTGTCTATCCATTCCCAGTAATCCGCGATTGTTGACACTCCGCGAAACTCCGTGCTAAATTCCTTAGTCTTTGTAATTCAACGGATTACTGACAGTAAGGCTGACCACGTAAAATGGGCGATATTCTAAGTCGGCTGGGGCATCTCTTTGTCCAGAGCGCGCCGACGGTTATTTTTGTTTTCCTCCTCCTGTTGTTCCTCGAGCGTTTCTTCTTCCAGCGCCTCGCCGAGGTTTTGCAAGAGCGCGAGGCGAGGACGGCGGGCGCCCTGGATCGCGCGCGCGAGCAGACGGCTGCCGCCGAAATGCGGGCGCGCGAGTACGAAGCGGCGTTCCAGACGGTTCGCCAGGAACTCTATCGCCAGCGGGAAATCGAAAGGAAAGAGTCTCTCGCCGAGCGCGAAGAGACCCTGCGCAGAGCCCGGCAGCAGAGTGAGTCGCGCCTGGCGCATATGCAGGCGGAGCTGGAGGATGAGCTCCAAGCCGCCAAGGACCAATTAGGCGTGGCTTGCCAGTCTCTGGCGAACCAAATCACCGAAACGCTCATCGGGAATGGCGGCAAACCGCAAACCGGGAGGCCGAGTTGAATCGCTCCCTCCATAAGGCGCTTCTCGTGATGATGCTCGGCGGCTGCCTGCTAGCTCCAGCGGGCTTTGTCCGCGCCGCCGACCACGGCCCGGAGGAAACCGCGGCCGCTGAGCACGAGGAGAAGAGCGAAGGGCACAAGCACGAACTGCTCTACAAGTGGATCAATTTCGTTATTCTCGTCGGTGGGCTGGGATATGTCCTGCGGAAACCCCTGGCGAATTTCTTTGTCGAGCGTTCGGCATCCATCCAGAAAAGCCTGGGTGAAGGCCGCAAGGCGCTGGAAGTTTCCCAGGCGCACCTTCAGGCCGTCGAAGACAAGCTGCGGCGTTTTGAAGAGGAAATGGCGAGCTTCCGGTCTGCCGCCTTGGAAGAGATGAAAGCCGAACGCGAACACCTGCGCCGAATGACCGCCACTGAAATCGAAAAGTTGATGGATTCGCTTCGCGTGCAGATGGAAGTCGCGACCAAGCAGGCTCGCCTGGAGCTGAAGCTTTACGGAGCGCAGCAGGCCGTCGAGATGGCCCGGCAAATGATCGGCCAACGTTTGGACGAGGCGGGCCAGCGGCGGCTGGTGGCGGACTTCGTGGCCAGGCTGGAAGAGGGGAGAATGCAGGGTTGAAAGTTAAGAGTTGAAAGTCGAAAAGAGCGGCGATGATTCTAATTCTGCTCGCTTTTGACTTTTAACTTTCAACTTTCAACTCGAAGGAGTTCACGGCAGTGTATCCCTGAGAAAGGGTTCCCCGTGTCAAAGGCCATTGCCAACCGATACGCGCGCGCTCTGGCGGACGTGGTCAGCCGCACGGGCGACTATGGAGCGGCTCTGCGCGAGCTGGAAGATTTTGCTGCCCTCTACAGGGCGAGCACGGAACTCCGGGACGTCATAAGGACGCCAGCCATTGCCTCGGCAGATAAGTTCAGGATTCTGGAAACAATTCTCGAGCGGATGGGAACTTCCAAGCTGGTCGGAAATTTCCTGCGCGTTCTCCTCCAGAACTACCGATTGG
>CAZTHM010000318.1:0-4713 GCA_964613505.1 uncultured Acidobacteriota bacterium
GAGAGCCGACAGCGTGCCGCGCGCTGCGCGGAACGACCGCGTAACACCGCTCAGACGAAGTTTGATTTTCGGCGAATCGGAATTATGAGGAACGTCGGACATGGAATATCCTTCGGAGTCGGGGCCGCACGGCACCTCGTCAAGGGATTGGCTTTGCGCCTTTTTCCTTCAACACCTCGTTTAATACGGAAAGATCGTAGATGCCCGAGAGATCGGGCCGCGTGCGCCCCAGGAATCCTGCCTCAAACGCCCAGCGCGCCGACGTGAACAATGACGATCGGACGGGGTCATACGTGACCAGCAAGCGCGAGAAAGAATCGTCGAGCACACCTTGGGGCAGCGCCTTGCCGGTTTCTTTCTTGATTTCATTGTTCAGAACCCGCTTTGCCTCGGGCAAGTTCTTGTTGATCCATTCCGTCAACTCGACGTGGGCTTTCACCCATTTCTTGACGAGATCCCGGTGCGCGTTGAGAAACTTCGTGCTGACGATCAAATGGGTCGTCACGAACTGGCCGTTGGGCCACAATTCGCGCTCGTCAAGAAAGAGGCGGCCGTTCGCCTCGCGAATCAGCCGTGAGGCCCAGGGTTCCGGGGCCCAGGCGCCGTCGATCTCCTTTTTCAAGAAGAGCGTGAGCTGGTCGGGATTGGCGATGGGGATCACTTGTACGTCGCCACCCTTCTCGCGCAGCTTGAGCCCATGTGAGTTGAGCCAGCCGCGCAGGGCCACGTCCTGCGTGTTGCCCATCTGCGGAGAAGCGATCTTCTTGCCGTGAAAATCCTCCGGCTTTTGGATGCCGGAATCCGCGCGCACCACCAGCCCTGCACCGCCGCTCGTGGCGCCCGCAACAATCCGCAGAGCTTCACCCTGGGAGCGTACGTATCCGTTGATGGCGGGATTGGGACCGATGTAGGTCAAATCAATCGCGCCCGCAAACAGGGCTTCGATCGCGGACGGCCCGGCATTGAAAATCTTCCAATCCACGCGAGCCTGGGGGGCCAGCGCCTTGTCGAACCAGCCGTTTGCCTGGCCAATCACGCCCTGGGAATGGGTGATGTTGGGGAAATGCCCGGCACGAATCACCACCGGGGTCGTCTGTGCATTCAGACTGAACCCTGCCAGCAGGCCGGCGAGCGCGACTGTGAAACCAACGAAGTGCCTTTTCATGGCTGCCTCCTTTTCGCCGACCTGGCTAGAATTGGAACTGCACCTGGGACAGGAACAGGTTGGTGAGGTTGGTTCGCGCTTCCTCGTCCACCACTCCATAGTTCGCCTGGAGCTTTACCCAATTCGAGAGATACCAGTTGACGCCGAATAAGTAGGTATTGGTGGCGTCCTTGCCGGCGTGCCGCTTGGGGTCATACGTGTCGAACTTGGCGAGCGCTTCCCACTTCGGCCGGAATCGGTAGGCGAATTGGCTGTACCAGCCGTATTTGCGAACGGGTCCATCATGGCCCCAGATGTATTCGCCGCGCAGCGAGTAGAGCTTGCGTACATACGCGAACTCGACGCCAGCGCGCTCTCTCGACAGTTCCTTCTCGCCGCTGGCCCCACTGTAATAGTCACTGACAAGCGAAAGCCCCGAGAAAGGATGAATCACAATCCGTGCACCAACATCTTTACGGCGGTTGTCGTCGCGACGGTTAATGCCCGCGCCGTTGAAGATGCCCACGGCGTAATCGAACAGTGGCCGCCCGTCGCCTCGAGCCACGTTGCCCGAAAATTGCAGGCCGATGTCCCGCCCGTTGTTGCCCGTGTCGCGCCCCGGAACCAGGGAAAGCCCCACGAGCGAGCGCTCGATAAAAATGATGTCGCGATCGGAATCAAGATTCTCCTGACTGAATGGGATCTTGAATTGTCCCACCGTCACCTTGGCGTAGGGATTGGAGGAGTAGTCGAGTCGGGCGTCGAGAAGGGCCGGGCTTCGGACGACATCGATTTCCATTTTATAGGCGACCCTGGAGGCCAGGTTTCCGTCCACTGCCAGCCGGGCCCGCCGAAGTTCGAGCGGGTTGGTTGTACCCACCGCGTTCGTGTAGCGCGTCTGCGCCCAGCCGCTGAGCTTGATCTTTGTTGCGCCGGTGACCGGATGCTCCTTCTTTTGCGTTTCCTCGTTCTGCTTCTCCACGAGTGCCTGGGCTCGCTCGGAGGTTTTGTCCTGCTCGACCTGCTCGCGCAGCGACGCAGCTTCCTCCGTGCTAATCACTTGTTTCTTCACCAGGAGCTCCAACAATCGGTCCATCTGGTCCGCTTGCGCGGGCCGTGCCGCCAACATTCCGGCAGCCATCACGACAGCGGCCAGGAATGCCGGAAATCGTTTTGCCCTGAACATTGAACCCTCCTTGGAGATTGCTGCTCCGCCTCTGGGAATTATCTTTGACGGGATTCGGGAGGAATCAGGCTCCCGGTCCGGCGAAGCGAGAGCGATGCAGAAAGAGAGTTAGTTGCGACAACAGAGGTCGGCGAGGGAGGTGTGGTCCACGATCCGGGAGGCGGCGTTGCGAACGTCCAGGAAAACTCGAAAGAGGGCGCGATGTTTCTTATCACGCGCGACAAGCCGGCGGAGCAACTGCGCGTCCCCGAAGGGGGCCAGAGGCCCGTCGATGGTGCGAATAATCTCGCCGAGGTAGATGCGGCGAGGAGAGCGCTTCAACCGGTAGCCACCCTTGGCGCCGCGCTCGCTGTCGACCAGACCGGATCTCTTGAGTTCCACCAGAATGAGCTCCAGGAACTTCTCCGGAATACGCTCCGCGGAAGCGATATCGTGAATTCGGGTCACGTGCTTCGGGTAGTTCTTGCCCAGAACGATCATGGCTTCCAAAGCGTAAAGACCCTTCTTTGAAATCTTCATAGGGCGTATTTTAACCCTATCGAGTCGATAGACTAACTTAAGAAAATATTATCTGTCAAGATTGTTTTTGCGACAATCACTGAACCGCTCTCCTGAACAGACAGGGGTTCCGCCTTGCCCTCGGGTCTCCCGAGCCGGGTCCCTATTCCCGAAAGGTCCATCGTAGCTTGACGGCCAGGAACTCGCTATCCGGGACCAGCCCGAGGTCGGGGCTGGGCAACACGTGGTGCCAGCCGCGGTTCCAAACAATGAAGAGATCTTTGCCCGGCTTGAACGTCCAGCGCAGGCGGGTGTTGGCGCCCACGGTTTGCGAGGCGGTGTCGTACTGAATGAAGCTCGTGAGGATCAGGTTGGGATTCCAGGCCCAGCTCACTTTCGACTGCCAGAGCCTTTGCACAAAATTGCCCTCCCGCAGGTGGCCGAAGACGCTTTCGGTTTCCAGGCCGAGGCGCAGGCGGCCCCGGCGCGAGGTCCAGGTCACGAAATTGTTCCACTGCGTCAGCCGCCCGCTGTAAAACGTCCCAAACCAGGTGGCGGAGCCGACTCCCCAGGAGCGGTGATGACTGGTCTCTCCTTCCAAGCGCCAGAGGGTGAACCGATAGGGACCCGGGGCGATCGCCAATCCGCGGGCGATCTCGAAGGGAGCCGGTAGTAGCTCGTATTGCGCGACCATGTTTAATTCGATTCGCTCCCCGGACTCGAGCTGGACGTTGACCGGCGTAAAAAGATATTGCCAGGACTCATTAACACCATTGAGATTATCCACTCGCGTATAGTAGTTCTGGAACGCCTCCTGCCGGACCCATCCGAAGGGCCCGTCTTTGGCAGGCCGTGGTTTATAGGAGCAGCCTCCCTGGTACTGACGCGTTCCGGGCCGCGGAAGAAAACCCATCGCCGGGTCCAGGGCGTCGCCGAATTCACGCGTGATGACAAAGCAGTCCCAGAGATCGTTGGGATAATCTACCTTGAATCCCCAGCCGGTCCGCCGCCCCTGGGGAATGTCTCCGGCACTGAAGGCGGTCCACCCACCGACGAGGAGATTCTTGTTTCCACGGAAGGTCGAGGTCCGCCACACGGCGTCAAAGCCGGCGAGGGTATTCTGGCCCTGGCCCGTCGGGTCGCCGTTGGTCAGGATGGTGCCGACGCGAAACTTCTTGGTGAGATCGTACGAAACGCGTCCGGCAAAGAGGTTGGTTCCAGGAGCGAGACTCGATTCACGAGTCTGGACATCCAGCACTCCGATGTTCCAGTTGCCGGCCCGCCCATTCAGCTTGATTCCTCCGTTGATCGGAACCTGTTGGCCCTCCAAAAGGCCGATGCGCCGGCTGAAAAACGGGATGAAGTCTGCTCCCAAGCCCAGGCCGAAAGCGAATTGATTCGAACCCTCAAGAAAGAACTGGCGCTTCTCCGGAAAGAAGAGGGGAAAGCGCGTGAGGTTGATCTGCCGCGCGTCCACTTCGGTTTCCGCAAAGTCCGTGTTGGCCGTGAAGACCGCGGCGAGTTGCGGCGTCATGCGCCAGGTGAAATCAAACCCTCCCGTTCCCTGCCAGGCGCGGGGAGTCTGGCCGAAAAAGTCTTTCATCCTGCCGATGATGTAGGGGCTGAATTCCAGCCCGCGCCCCTGCTTCAACTCCTCCGTGCCCGCCAGCGCCCCCGCCCGGCTCAAATCGAAAATGAACGAGTCGAGCGTCGGCGAGGCCCAGCGCAAAGTCAGCCTCTCTCTCGCCACGAACCGTTCGACATTCAGTCCCCACCTCTTCAAACCGGGAGTGAAGTTGAGGGTGCGGGTCGGGATTTGGATTTCCGCCGACCATCCGTCCGCGGATCGGGCGGTGCGAGCATCCCAGATTCCATCCCAGTCGAG
>CAZTHM010000319.1:0-4709 GCA_964613505.1 uncultured Acidobacteriota bacterium
ACTGTTTATTTCAAACGCTGTAAACAAGGGAGTTAGCATCGGCTTCCAGGCCCGTCACCCCGCCCCGGAAACATCAATTGTCCCTTTTCGCCACAGCGGAAGCTGGGTTCTGGGGGCTAGGTTCTGGGTTCTGAGTTGCGAGTTCCGAATTGCGGTCCTTCGTCCTCTGCAATTCTTCATTCGTAATTCGTACTTCCGCCTTCGTCCTTTACCCTTTGCCTTTTGCCCTTTTACCTTTTCCTTTTTCTTTCCCGCGTTGTTCCCGCCGGGCGCTACCAAGAAAGGTCTTTTGTCCTTCATCCTTCGTAATTCGTACTTTGTCGTTTAGCCCTTCCCCATTACACTCTACCCCAAGGAGCGCCCGTGGCATTTGGCTGGCTCGACCTCGGGGTGGTAGCGCTCTACCTGGCTGCCATCACCCTTTTCGGCGCGCGTTTCGGAAAGAGCCAGCGCACCCTGCACGATTATTTTCTGGGTGGTCGCCGCCTGCCCTGGAGGGCGATTGCTTTCTCCGTCGTCTCGGCCGAAACCAGCATTCTCACCATCATCAGCACGCCGGGAATCGCCTTCCAATCGAACCTCGGCTTCCTGCAACTGGTATTGGGCTACCTGGTGGCGCGCGTGGTGGTCGCGCTGGTTCTGCTTCCCCGCTACTTTGCGGGCGAACTCTATACCGCCTATCAGCTCATCGAGCGCCGCTTCGGCCGCGAATTGAAGATCCTCACCGCCGGATTATTTCTAGTGACGCGCGCCCTGGCTGAAGGCGTGCGCGTCTTCGCCATCTCCATCGTCATCGAAGTCGTCTTCAAGACCGGCGTGCTTCCGGCCGTCGTCGTCATCACCGCGCTGACGCTCTTCTACACTTATCGCGGCGGATTGACGGCGGTGATCTGGACCGACGTCATTCAACTCGTCATCTATCTCTCGGGGACGGCGCTGGCCGTGGCGCTGGCGCTCCACGCGCTGCCGGGCGGCTGGACCGAAGTCAGCCAATTGGCGGCAATGCACGGCGACAAACTCGCGGTGTTCAACTTTGCGTTCAACGGGCACCAACCTTATCTCTTCTGGACGGGGTTGATCGGCGGCGCGTTTCTCTCCACCGCCAGTCACGGCACCGACCAGTTAATCGTCCAGCGGCTGCTCGCGGCGCGCACCCTGCGTCAGAGCCAGGCGGCGGTGATCGCCAGCGGCTTGATCGTGTTTTTCCAGTTCAGCCTGTTCTTGATTGCCGGCGCGGTGCTCTTCGCCTTCTATCACCGCTTCCCGCCCGCCGCGGAATTCACGCGCCCCGACCAGGTCTTTCCCACGTTTGTCGTCACGCAACTGCCCACGGGGCTGGCGGGACTGGTGGTGGCGGCGATCCTCGCGGCGGCCATGGCCAACCTGAGCGCGGCGTTCAATTCCCTGGCTTCGAGTTCAGTGATGGATTTCTACAAACCCTTTGTGCGGCCGGGCGCGGACGAGCACCACTACCTGCGCGTGTCGCGCCTCGTGACGCTGGTCTGGGGAGCGATCCTGATTTTCATCGCCTTCCTCGCCCAGCATCTGCATCGCAGTGTGCTGGAGCTGGCGCTGACCATCGCTTCGGTGCCTTACGGAAGCATGTTGGGAATTTTTCTCCTCGGCGTGCTGACGAAGCGCGCCACCGGCCTCGGCGCGGCCATCGGAGCCTTTGCCGGACTCGCAACTCTGCTTGGGGTGATGGGGCTGACCTCCATCGCCTGGACGTGGTACGCCGCCATCGGAACGGTCACAACTTTTGTCGTCGGCCTGGGCGCCAGCGCGCTTATGGGCAATTCACAGACGACAAGCGCGAAATAGTGAATGGTGAATAGTGAAAAGTGAAACCGGAAACCTGAACGGCCACCCGCGGCTTCGCATTAGCTTTCCAATTCACCATTCACTATTCACTATTCACTATTTGCGACCCCCAGCTCGTCAACCGAACTCCGGTCCTCCATATGACTGACCAAAAGGAACTGATCAAAGGATTGGGATTTTACGGCGCGACTTCGGTGGTGGCGGGCACGATGATCGGCACGGCGATCTTCGTCGTCCCCAGCATCATGCTCCAGCAGATGGGCTCCCCCTGGCTCGTCCTCCTGGTGTGGGCCTTCGCGGGAGTGCTGAGTCTCTTCGGCGCGCTGGGTTACGCCGAGCTGGGCGCGGCCATTCCCGAGGCGGGCGGCGAGTACGTCTACCTCCACCGCGCCTACGGCCCCCTGATGGGATTCCTCTACGGCTGGACCCAGTTCTTCGTTGCCAAGACCGGCTCCATCGCGGCCATCGCAACAGGCTTTAATATTTATCTGAGTTATTTCTTTCCAGGTATGAGGGAAGTGATGTGGCAGGCGCCGCTGGCGGGCGGCGTCACGCTCCGCCTGACCGGCCTGCAGATCGGCGCGGTGGTGATGATCCTCCTCCTCTCGACGCTCAACGTTCTGGGCGTGCGGCGCAGCGGCGCGGTGCAGACTGTTTTCACCGCCTCGAAGCTGGTTGTGCTGGCGCTGCTGATCGTTCTGGGCCTCACGCTCGGCAACGGCTCGTTCGCGCATTTCGCGGACGCGTTCACTTCCGGCGCGCCGATGGGGTTTTTCTCGGCGTTCGGCCTGGCGACGGTCTCGGCGCTGTGGGCCTACGACGGCTGGAATAATCTCAGCATGGTGGCGGGCGAGGTCGAAAGCCCGCAGCGCAACATCCCCCGCGCGCTGATTGCCGGTTCGCTGCTGGTGGGCGCCGTTTACATTCTGACAAACATCGCATACTTCTACGTGCTCGCCCCCGCCGAGATTGCCGCCACCAGCACCGTCGCCGCGGACGCGGCGCGCCGGTTCCTGGGCGGCGCGGGCGGAGCCTTTGTGGCCGTGGGCGTGATGATTTCCGCTTTCGCCACGCTCAACGGCTCGATCCTCGCCGGCTCGCGGATCCCTTACGCGCAGGCGCGCGACGGACTCTTCCCGCAGGCGCTGGCGGGAATCCATCCGCGCTTCCGCACGCCCGCCGTGGCCATCGGCGCGCAGGCGATCGTCGCCGGGCTCCTGGCGCTGACCGGCCAATACCAGGGGCTCTACACGAAAGTGATCTTTGCTGAATTCCTCTTCTATATGCTGGTGACCGCGGGGATCTTCCTTTTGCGCCACCGCGAGCCTACGCTTGCCCGCCCGTATCGCACCTGGGGTTATCCCCTCGTTCCCGCGATATTTGTTATTCTGTCAGCTGCGCTGCTGGTGAACACTTTTCTCGAGCAGCGCGCCGATTCCCTGTGGGGCCTGGTGCTGATGGGAACCGGCATCCCGGCTTATTTCCTCTGGAAGCTATGGCGACGACGCTCTTCCGCGTGAAACATATTTCCCAGCTCACGTCGGTTTTCCTTGCGATGTTCGCCGCGGCCGGCTTCGTCATTGCGGCTGAGAAGGCGCGCGCGCCGGCGTCCGCCAAAAGCCAGGAAGCGATTGCGCTTGCGCAAGCGCGGCGGCGAGTGATGAGCGCGCGGCCACTCGCGATGTACTACTACGCCGACGACTCGCGCGGATTGAAGTCGCTCGCCGAGCACGCGGCGGAGATGACCGTGCTCGCCCCGCAGTGCTTCAAGGTTGAGGCGGACGGCGTGGTGCGCGGCGAAGTTCCGCCGGCGGTCGCGGAGACGGCGCGGCGCGCGAATCTGCCCGTCATGCCGCTCGTCGTCAATCCCGGCTTCGACCGCTCGATTGCCAGCGCGATGCTACGCAGCCCAACGGCGCAAGAGCGTGCCGTCAGTTACCTCGCGTATCTGGCGCGCCGCGAAAACTTCATCGGCTGGCAACTCGACCTCGAATACATTGATCCCGCCGACAAAGCGCTCTACACCAAGTTCGTCCAGCGCGCGGCGGCGCGCCTGCATCGCGACGGGCGCCTGCTGAGCATTGCCGTCGTGCCGCGCTTTTCCGACGCCTATCCCGATACGCGCGCCGCGGAGTTTCGCACCGGCGAGTGGGGCGCGCCCTTCGACTTCCGCGCCATCGGCCGCGCCGTCGACTTCATGGTGCTCATGACCTACGATCACCACTCGAATGGCACCGCGCCCGGACCCGTTGCCGGCCATGCGTGGATGCAGGCCGCCGTCGACTACGCCGCGCGGCGTGTGCCCGCGCAGAAATTGCTTCTGGGAATTCCCTTCTATGGCCGCGAGTGGGTCGAGACTACTTCCGGAGTGCTTTCGCGATCCATGACTTACAACGACATCAGCCCGTTGCTCGAGC
This sequence comes from uncultured Acidobacteriota bacterium, assembly GCA_964613505.1. Taxonomy (GTDB): domain Bacteria; phylum Acidobacteriota; class Terriglobia; order UBA7540; family UBA7540; genus CAZTHM01. The sequence goes on from CAZTHM010000319.1 coordinate 4,239, forward strand.
GCCCTGGAATCGAGGTGCAATGGCACGACCGCTGGCGCGCGCCGTGGTTCGAGTTTCGCGACGGGCCGGAGCTGCACACGGTCTGGTACGAGGATGATCGCAGTTACAGGGAAAAGCTGCGGCTTGTGCGGCATAATCGCCTCGGCGGTTTCGCCGCCTGGCGGTTGGGCACCGAAGACCCGCAATTCTGGATGGTGGCCGCGGAAGCCGCCAGGAAGCCGGAACCCCGCGCCGCTCGCCGCGCGGGAACGCAACGCCCGCGCGCCGGTTCGCGGTAGGTCGGCGCTAGAACTGAAATGCGACGATCCAAATCAATCATCGGCGCGATTGTGATTCTGCTCGGCATCGCCGCGGCGCGGTTCTATCCCGACCTCAAGCGCGGGTCCCCGGGTACGCGCCGCGAGGCGGCGCCCGTGACGGTGCCCGGCGCGGCGCCCTTCGAGGGACCGTATTTCTCCGGCCGCGACCGCG
>CAZTHM010000320.1:0-4641 GCA_964613505.1 uncultured Acidobacteriota bacterium
CAACGACACGTTCCAGTTCGCCATGTACAAGCCTCCCGGCTGGAAGATTCACGAAGGTGTTCCGCGCGAAACCGGTCGTGCGATCGTGGCCATGGGACCCGAAGACGAACAGACGCTCCTGATTGTTGACCGGCAGGTGTGGAGTGGTCAACCCGACTTGAAGAGTGGGACCACGGAAGCCGGTCTGCGGCACACTTATGAGAACTACCAGGCGGTCTCCGAAACCTCTGTCCTGTTGGACGGCCGGTCCGCCTTCCGGCGTGACTTCAAAGGACTGATGGAAGGTGCTGAGTGGCATGGCATGTCGGTCCACGTCGCGCAGGGCAACACGGTAATCGGGATTACTGGTCTCACTTCGGCCGAAACCTATCAATTCCAACAAGCGTTGTTGAACAAGATCATCAATTCCTTCCGGTTTTTGACGAGGGCGCAGGAAGTCCCCCTTGCTCGGTAGATTTGCGCGCGCCTTGAGCGTTTGCAACTAGTTGCGAATAAGTTGCAACAGGAGCCGCCCGATCATCATGTAAGTCATTAGTTTTCAATCTCCCGGTTGACAGGCTCGAAACTCCTTCTTATGATTCCCCTGCAAGAAATCAAGGAGTCCCCGCCCGCAGTTTGAGGCGTTTCCTGCTTCTATGTTTCAGTCGCTGGTTATCACGCTCCGGGAAGGTGTCGAGGCCGCGCTCATTGTCGGGATCATCCTGAGCCAGCTGAAGAAGACTGGGCGCGAGGGCTGGAGCCGGATCGTCTACTGGGCGCTGGCCGCCGCCATCGCCGCGAGTCTTGCCGGCGCCTACGCAATCCATCGCCTGGAAATCAACCGGGAGGCGCTGGAAGGCTGGCTGATGATCGCGGGCGCGGCCTTCGTCGCTTCGATGGCGATCTGGATGTGGAAGACAGGGAAGCGTCTCAAACAGGAGATCGAGACCCAACTCGCGCGTATCTCCACCCAGCCGTCGGGCGCGGCCGCCCTCGGACTCTTCCTTTTCGTTTTTGTGATGGTCTTCCGCGAAGGCGTGGAAACCGTCCTCTTTCTCGCGGCAGTTTCTTTTCGCACCACCGAGCTGCTGAATTTCATGGGCGGCGCCGTCGGCTTGGCGCTGGCGGTGGGTCTTGGAGTCGCCTTCTTCAAAGGCAGCCTGAAAGTCAACCTGCGGAAGTTTTTTGCCGTCACGACGCTGGTGCTCCTGGTCGTCGCGGCGCAACTCCTGGTGGGCGGAGTTCACGAACTTTCGGAGGCTCGAATTCTTCCCTCCGGCCCGCGCGAGATGGCGTTGATTGGGCCAGTGGTCAACAACGACGCGTTCTTCTTCGTGGTCGTCGTGGCCCTGGCGTTGTTTCTGATTGTGGCCCAGCGCATCCAGTCCAGCGCGGCGGCGGCGGAAGCGGCCAATACCACCGCCCCCGAGCGGCGCAAGCTGCTGGCCGAGCAGCGTCGCGAACGTTTCTGGAAGATTGCGGCCACCGCGGCGGCGACGCTGGTCATTGTGGCCATCAGCACAGAATTCATTTACTCCAAAGCTTCGCAGAGCATCACGCCGGCTGAACCCGTTTCCATCGCGGAGGCCGAGGTTCGAGTGCCGATCAGTCAGTTGGCCGACCACAAACTCCACCGCTTTGTGGTGACGGCGGGCGGGACGAGCTTGCGTTTTATTGCGATGCTGGATGCCTCGGACACGGTGCGCGCCGGGCTCGATGCCTGCCTTATTTGTGGAAGTCAAGGGTACTACCAGGATGGAACGAACGTGATCTGCCGCCACTGTTCGGCGGCCATCTATGTTCCCACCATCGGCATGGCGGGCGGGTGCAACCCCATCCACATCGACTACCGCCTCGAAGGCGAGACGCTGATCATCTCTGAGAGCGCGCTCCAGGAGAGCGCCAAGTACTTCCGGTAATGTCATGCTAAGTCGAGTCGTCGGACGATCCATCACGCGTCGTCGTCGCCGCAAGCTCCTGAGCACGCTGGCGGTCACGTTGGGGATTGCAGTGACCACCGCCGTGGCCACAATCGCGCTCGACGTGGGTGACAAGGTGGGGCGCGAACTCCGGTCGTTTGGCGCCAACATTTCTATCACGCCGGTGGCGGACAGCCTGCCGGTCAGCCTGGGAGGAGTGGAGTACCGGCCGGCATCGTACGGAACTCTTCTCACCGAAGCCGACCTCGTCAAGCTCAAGAAGATTTTCTGGCGCAACAACATCATGGCATTCGCTCCGCTATTGCCCCTTGCTGCTTCGGTCGAAGGGCGACGTGTCGGGTTGGTGGGCAGTTGGTTCGACAACGAAATCCGCGTCGACAAATCCGAGACATTTCGCACGGGGCTCAAGCCGCTCCATCCCGCCTGGAAAGTGCAAGGCGAATGGCCGGACGATAACGACCCCACATCGTGCCTGGTGGGACGACGCCTGGCGGATCAGGTCGGAGTGATGCCGGGCCAGACTCTCGCCGTAGACGTAGCGCCCGTCCCGCTCAGAGCGGGGCGGGCATCGTCCGGTGGTGCCGCCCTCTCGGCTATGCCGGGACAAGTTCCGGGCGGCGCTAAAGCTGAGTTTACGATTCACGGCATCCTCGAGTCGGGCGGGGAAGAGGACGACCAGATTTTCATTCCTCTTGCGGCCGCGCAGAAGCTGACATCTTTAGAAGGCAAAGTCCGCCGCATCGAAGTCAGCGCGCTGACGAAGCCCGAGGACGCCTTCGCGCGCTCCGACGTCACCAAACTCAGCGGCGAAGAGTTCGACCGCTGGTACTGCACGCCTTACGTCAGCTCGATCTGCTACCAGATTCAACAGTCGATTCCCGGCGCGGAAGCCAAGCCCGTCTACCGCGTGGCGGAGGCGGAAGGCGCCGTGCTCAATCGCGTGGGCGTTCTGATGGCGATGTTGGCGACTGCGGCGCTCATCGCCTCCGTGCTGGCCGTCGCTTCGATGATGCTGGCGACCGTGCTCGAGCGGCGCGCCGAAATAGGCCTGTTCAAATCGCTGGGCGCGACCAACGCCAGCGTGGCTGCCGTCTTCCTCCTCGAAGCGCTGGTCATTGGGCTGGTGGGCGGAATCGCGGGATATTTCGCCGGCAGCCTGATGGCCCGGTATCTTGCGGCCGCCGTCTTCGGTTTGCCCGCGGCGATCCACTGGGTCATTCTTCCGGGCGCGGTCGCGCTGGCGCTGGCCGTTACGCTGGCAGGAAGCGCGCTACCGCTGGCCCGCGGCCTGAGACTTTCACCCATCGACGTGCTGAGAAATGAATAGCGCCGGCCCAAAATCCGTTGCCCATCGCCGCTCGCTCTTCTGGCGGCTCTGGTTTCGATCCATCTCCGTCAAGCGCCCGCAGGCTTTGCTGGCGATGACTTCGCTCTTCGTGGGCGCGGCGGTGACCGCCGCACTGCTGAATCTCCACGGCGATGTGCGGCGCAAGATGACGCAGGAATTCCGCGCCTACGGCGCCAATGCCGTCTTGACGCCCTCCGCCCGGGCATCGGACTCCTCCGGCGACGTGTCGGTGATGGACGAAAGCGTGATCACGCGGCTCGCACCGTTCCGTGAGCGGATCAATGGATTCGCCTTTGTCCCCATCCTGAACGTCGTGATGCGGATGAATCGCGTGCCTGCTGATCCGCGCCTGCCGGAGTTCCAAAACGTTGTGGCGGTGGGCTCTGACTTTGCTTTTCTCCGGGGCCTCTATCCGGGCTGGCGCTTGCAGGGCGGGGAAGCGGCGCAGGCACGTCAACTGGCAGCTTCCGAATGTGTTATCGGTTCGCATGTCGCTGCCCGGCTGCGCTTGGGCGCGGGAGACAGCATTGAACTGCAATCGGCGGATTCGGTTGCGGGCTCGTCCGGCCAGGCGCGCCAGAACTTTCGCATCGCCGGCGTGCTCTCGACGGGCGCCGCAGAGGACGATCAAGTGTTTGCCTCGCTCGCATCGCTGCAGAGCCTGTCGGGCCTCAACGGCAAGATCAGTTTGGTACAATTGAGCGTCCCCGGGGAAGCAACGGAAATCGAGCGAACGCTTCAGGAACTCTCCGCGACTCTCGCTGGCGTCGAAGTGCGCCCCATCCGGCAGATTGTGGAGTCGCAGGGGAAGGTGCTGGCAATCATCCGCTGGCTCACCGTGTCGCTTACGGCGCTCATCCTGGTGATTATCGCCCTGTGCGTGATGGCCACGATGACGACGATCGTCCTCGAGCGCCGCAAGGACATCGCGGTCATGAAGGCGCTGGGCGCGTCGGACACGCTGGTCATGCGGCTGTTCATGAGCGAAGGCGCTGGCTTGGGGCTTGTTTCGGGGCTCGTGGGATTCGGCGCGGGCGCAGTGCTGGCGCGCGCGCTGGCGGAGCGGCTGTTCGGCGTCTCGCTCAGCGTGACATGGTGGACGCTGCCGCTGGTTTGTTTGCTGAGCGTGGCTTTGGCCGTCGTGTCCACTTTGTTCCCGGTCAATATTATTCGCGGCATTCAACCCGCGACGGCGCTTAAGGGAGACTAGAGTTTTGCCATTCATTGACGTCGAGGGGCTATCGAAGCAATACGGCGCCGCGGTCAAGGCGCTGCACGAGGTTTCTTTCTCGGTGGAGAAGGGCGAATGGATCGCGGTGATGGGGCCGTCGGGTTCGGGCAAGAGCACGCTGCTCAACATTCTTGGCTGTCTCG
>CAZTHM010000321.1:0-4632 GCA_964613505.1 uncultured Acidobacteriota bacterium
CAGGCGGAGACCTTTGACCAGTTCGTTGGAAGCCGCATCGGTCGTGGCGTTGACGTTTGTAGGAGTTGCCATTTTAGGAAGAGACAGGATTCAGGATTCAGGATTCGGGGCGGAGGAAGGTTTTCGCCCGAATCCCTAATCCCTAACCCCGAATCCCTGTTGGTGTCTCACCGAGTATCGTTAAGAATTCCCTCGCCCGCGTCGCGATGTCTGGAGCCCTCAACAAATCCGCAATCACTGCCACGCTGTCGGCGCCAGCTTCGATGACCTCGCGCGCCTTCTCGAGGGTTATTCCTCCGATGGCAACGAGGGGTTTCCGCGTTGCCCGGCGCGCCGCGCGCAGGCCCTCCAGTCCAACCACCGGGTCCGGCCGGGCCTTGCTTTGGGTCGAGAAAATCGGCCCAAAGGCAATATAATCGGCGGAGGATTCGTCTGCTTTCGCAACCTGCTCCAAGTCGTGCGTCGAGAAACCCACGCATTTTCCGGCCTCGAGGACGCGCCGCGCCAACTCCACGGGCAAATCTTCCTGCCCCAGGTGCACACCGTCGGCGCCCGCTGCCCGGGCGACGTCGGCGCGGTCGTTGACGATGAAGATTCCGCCCGCGCGCCGGACCCGCTCGGCAAGCTCGCGGCTGGTTTCGAAAAGCTCTCGCGAACTAGCCTGCTTGTCGCGATATTGGATCAGGCGCACCCCTGCCCCCAGAAGAGCTTCACAGAGGACAACCGGAGAACGCTCCCCTGCCTGCTCGGCATCGAGGATGGCATAGAAGCGCGGTAGCGAAATCCCCATGGGCCGGGTGAAAGCCTGTCTTTAGATTGCGCCTGCCCCGTTGGGCGCGTAGCGGGTGAGAAAACTTGTATCGAACTTGCCAGCGCGAAAGTCCGGGTCAGCCATGACCTTTTCATGGATGGGGATGGAGGTCGAGATTCCCTCGACGATGAACATCTCCAGTGCCCGAGCCATGCGGCTGATGGCTTCGTTGCGGTCTTTGCCGTGAACCACCAGCTTGGCGATGAGCGAGTCGTAGAACGGCGGGATGACGCACTCGGCGTACGCGGCGGTGTCCACTCGGACCCCGGTGCCACCCGGAACGTGGAATCCCGTGATTTTCCCGGCCGAAGGTGCGAAGGTTTCGGGATTCTCCGCGCAGATCCGGCATTCGATGGCGTGACCTCGCAACCCAACCGTTTCCCCTTCGATGGGCAACCGGTCACCTGCCGCCACCTGAATCTGCATCTTGACGAGGTCCAGGCCCGTCACCATTTCCGTGACCGGATGCTCCACCTGGATGCGCGCATTCATCTCCAGAAAAAAAAGGTTGTGGTTCTCATCCATCAGGAACTCAACGGTGCCGGCATTGGTGTAACCAATCTTCTGCAGCGCCTGGACCACCTGGCTGCCCAACCGCTGGCGGGTCTCAGCGTCGATCTGCGTGGACGGCGACTCTTCCAGGAGTTTCTGGTGCCGGCGCTGGATTGTACACTCGCGCTCGCCGAGATGAACGACCTTTCCGTGTTGATCGCCGAGGACCTGGAACTCGATATGGCGCGGCGAAGTTACATATTTTTCCAGATAAACGTCAGGAGTCCCGAAGGAAGCAACGGCCTCGCTCTGCGCGGTTTGGAGGGCGTTGGTGAATTCCGACTCAGCTTTCACGATGCGCATTCCCCGCCCGCCGCCACCCGCCACCGCCTTAATCATCACGGGATATCCGATCCCGGCGGCGCGCTCGCGGGCCTCCGCTTCCGACTGGATTACCCCTGACCCCGCCAGCACCGGCAATCCCAGATCACTCATCGTCTTGCGGGCGCGGTCCTTGTCCCCCATCAGCCGAATGACTTCGGCGGTGGGGCCAATGAAAGTGAGGTTCGAGGTCTCGCAGACCTCGGCAAAGTGCGCGTTTTCGGCCAGGAAACCGTACCCGGGATGGATGGCGTCAGCGCCGGTAATCTCCGCGGCGGAAATGATGCTGGCAATGTTCAGGTAGCTTTCCGAGCTGCGCGGAGGGCCGATGCACACCGCCTCATCAGCAAACCGCACCGGCAGCGAATAACGATCGGCCTCCGAGTAGACCGCCACCGTGGAGATGCCGAGTTCTTTGCAGGCGCAAATCACCCGCAAGGCGATCTCGCCGCGGTTGGCTATCAGGATCTTCTCAAACATGGAACCTTGCTCCGCCGGCCTTCAGCGAGCCGCGAACGGTCCCCTGTGCTTGTGCTGGCGGCTGGTGACTGACCGCATCATCGCATTACTTCTTATGAGAGGGATTGATGGCAAACAAAGATTGCCCGTATTCCACCGGTTGCCCGTTCTCGACGTAGATCCGCACGACCTCACCGGCGACTTCCGACTCGATTTCGTTCATCAACTTCATCGCTTCGATAATGCACAGGGGCTGCCCCACTTCGACAACATCCCCCGGTTTAACAAAAGGGGGCGCACTGGGCGACGGGGAGTTATAGAACGTCCCCACAATGGGCGATTTGATGATGTGGAGCTCTTCCGATGATTCCCCGCTCTCGGCTTCGCCAGCTTCCCCGGACGGAACGGGAGAAGGCGCCGCATGTGGGGGCGGCGGCGAAGGCCACGCCACAGGAACGCTCGCCGCATAGCCGCCGGAACCGGTGACCTCTGCTTGCGAATTTCCACGTTTGATGCGGATGCGGACTCCGCTCTTTTCCATCTCGAATTCGTTGATCTCGCGTTCGATCAGGAGATCAATCAACTGACGGATCTCCTGGAGGTTCCAGGCGCTTCCTGAACCACCTGCTCCGCGAGCTGGGTTTTTGCCGGGCATCGTGTTCGCTCCGTGGGGCGCCGCTTTCGCTCGCCCCTATTCAATAAACCAATTGTCCTTCGGGGCAGGCGTCAGAATCTCCGGTTGACCTTTCCCAACCAGGACGGTGTCCTCGATTCGGATGCCACCAAACCCTTCCAGGTAGACTCCCGGCTCGACGGTGATCACACACCCTGGTTCCAGCCGGTACTTGTCTCCTCGGGCAACGCGAGGGCTCTCGTGGATTTCCAAGCCCACGCCGTGACCCGTACTGTGCGTGAAGAACCGTCCCAGCTGAGAATGCCCCAGGACGCGTCGCGCCGCTCGATCCACGTCAGAAGTCCTCTCACCCGCTTGCACAGCCTCTACAGCCCGGCGCTGCGCCTCCAGCACGGCATGATAGAGGCTCCGAACCCTCCGAGGCGGAACGCCCAGGTGAATCGTTCGAGTCATGTCCGCGGCATATCCACTTACTATAGCACCGAGATCGAAGATAACCAACTCACTTTTCTTCAATAACTTGGAGGAGGCCCGAGCATGCGGCCAGGCAGACCGAACCCCCGACGCTACGATGGTTTCAAAGGCCGCGCCGTCTGCGCCGGCGCGCCTCATGCAGTACTCAATCTCCGCGGCCAAGTCGGATTCCCGAACTCCCGGACGGATTTGCGGGCGGACCTCTTGAAACACCGCCGCAGTCAGCCGTCCTGCCTGCCGAATCTGCGCAATCTCGATAGAGTCTTTGACGCGCCGCCACTCCTCGACAAGGCCGCCCGCCGGTTTCAGCCCGATGCTGCGGGCTACATGACCCCGAAGCCGGCGAAAGGCGGCACAGGTCAGGTAGCCCTCGTCGTAGCCGACCGCTCGGTGTCGCTTTCGACCCAACCACCGTCCGACCGCCTTCAGGAGTTCTCCCTTTTCCTCAAGGATCGTCACCCCCTGTGCCTGTTCATGCGCCTGGAGCGTGTAGCGCGGATCTACCCAAAGGAATGCGTCCGAGTGACCAAGAATGGCGACCCCGGCGCTGCCCCGAAAACCCGTCAGGTAAAAGATATTGAGTGGGTTGGAAACCAATAAGCACGGCAGCTTTCGCGCTTCGAGTTGCTCTCGTAGCCGCTTCTGCCTCGCCAAAAAGGGATGGGACAGTGTGTCGGGCTGCATTGCAACAAACAAAAAGGAGGAGACTTGCGCCTCCTCCGGAAGAATTGGATTCTGTTCGCCTACTGACCGTCGCTAACCTGGCAAGATCTTGGGCGACACGAAGAACAGCAACTCGTTATCGGAATCCTGAACGTTGCGGGTCTTGAAAAGGTTTCCGATCAGCGGAATGTTGCCAAGGAGGGGCACGTACGTCGCCGACTTGGTCCGACTGGTGACCGTCACGCCTCCGAAGATCACCGTCCCGCCGTCGGGCACCAGAACCTGGGTCGAGGCAGACTGGGTATTGATGCTCGGCCCTGCCGAGGTAAGGACAGCGCCGGGCGAGGAGTTGGTCACGTTGATGTCCAGGAATATGTTCCCATCCTCAGTAACCTGTGGCGTAACTTTCAGCGTGAGGGCGGCGCTCACGTACTGAATGCTGATGGTGTTGTTGATGGTCGTCTGGATGGGGATTTGCGAACCTTGCTGCACGGTCCCCGGAACGTTGTTCTGGGTGATGATGGACGGTCTGGAGATTGTCTTGGCCTCACTTTTTGATTCAGCCGCCGCAATCGCCGCGTTGATGATGTAACGGGCCTGCGCGTACGATATGGCGTACGTGCCGAATCCCCCTGCGAGCGCCGCACTCGGGTTAACCACCGGCCGGGTCAGGGTGCGCGCGATCCCTTGCGTGATGGTGTCCCCCTCCTGCGTTATC